>DCHA01000023.1:19827-35934 GCA_002315535.1 Firmicutes bacterium UBA1764
TATTGTGATACTGCCACCATTGCGGGGCGAATTACTTTACTGTTTAATGTGTAGCCCTTTTGCAGAACCTTTGTTACCTTGCCGGAGTCTTCGCCCTCCGCAGCAGGCTCTGTCATAACCGCATTGTGGAAGTTCGGATCAAAGTCCTTTCCCAGTGCGTCGATTTCAGCTACGTTGTTTTTACTGAGTACATCCTGCAGCTGCTTAAGTATTAACTGCATTCCCTCTGCAAATTTGTCACCCTCGACAGCAGTGCTCATTGCTCTGTCGAAGTTATCTATTACATCAAGCACCTGCAAAACGATCTTTTCGTTAGCATATGCATAGATATCAGCTTTTTCAGATTCACATCTTCTTCTATAGTTTTGGAAGTCTGCTGAAAGTCTTAAGAACTTTGCCTGAAGATCTTCATCCTCTTTCTTTTCTTCGGGCTTTTCCTCCGGCTTATCTCCCGGTCCCTCCGGCTTTTCTTCTCCCGGAGTCTCCACTGTTTCAGCTTGTTCTTCCTTTACTTCTTCCTGAATCTCTTCCTCGAATTCCTTTTTTTCTTCTGCCATTATTCTTCAGGCTCCTTTATTTCAAATGTCTCACTAATGTTGTCAGATATATATTTAAGCACTGAGCTTATTTCGCCATACTTCATTCTCTTTGGACCGATAACGCCGAGCTTTCCGACAAGCTTTCCGTTTACCTTGTAGTCCGCAGTGATAAGTGCGATGTCCTGCATGTCCTCGGAGTTCTCATCACCGATTGTGATTACGAGTCCGTTGTCTCTGTTGATGATAAGATCCTTTAAGTGGTCCTTATTCTCAAGCAGCTGCAGGAAGTTTTTGCTCTTTTCCATATCATCGCTGTACTCCGGCAATTCAAAGATGTTCGAGTAACCGTTCATATAAAGATCAACGTCAAGCATCTTTTCGAGCGTCTTCATAAAGCTTGGAACAACGTCCTTTGCAAGCCCTGCGAGAGAGCCCATATCATTTTGGAAATCCTCGATGATATTCGCAGCCATTATCGCGCTGATTGTCTTCCCCTTATAATTGTGAGTCATAACCTTGGACATCAGCTCAAGATTTTCCTCTGTGTAGCTATCCGAAAGTCTGATAGCCTTGTTTAATACCTTACCCTTTTCTGAAACAAGCATCAGCACAACAGTTCTCTCATCAACCGGAAGGAACTGAATGTACTTTAATTTATTCTCGTCAACTCTCGGCGTAATCGCAAAGGATGTCAGGTTGGTCATTTCCGAAAGCAGCTCAGCCGCATGCTCGATAGTTGAGTCGAGCTCGGTTCTTGTCTCGGAAAGCTTTACCTTGATTTCTTCCTTTCTTTCGCCAGGAAGATCGCTGGTATCCATCAGCTCATCAACATAAAGTCTGTAGGCTTTATCTGACGGAACTCTGCCGGCTGATGTATGAGGATGTGTCAGGTAACCCATTTCCTCGAGATCCGACATTTCATTTCTGATTGTTGCCGGAGATATACCCATGTCGTGGCTCTTTGAAAGACTCCTGCTTCCAACCGGTTCACCCGTTGAAATGAAGTCTGCAATTATGGCCTGGAGTATTTGAAGTTTTCTTTCATTTAAATCCATATTGGTCTCTTTCCTGTTAGCACTCATATTCGTGGAGTGCTAACATCCTTATTAAATATAGTCCTTTTATTATATAAAGTCAACATGTTTTATACGCTTGTGATATAATATTTCGTGGAATAATAATTTTGAACATATAATAGAAAAGATGCTTAACAAGAACAACTTATATCTCTTTAATGAAGGTAAGTATTATAACGCCTATGAGATGCTGGGCTGCCATTTTGAAAAATCGGGTGCAAGGTTCAGCGTTTGGGCTCCGGGCGCAAAATCAGTCTACCTTGTTGGAGATTTTAATAATTGGACTGAGTCCGATAAATATAAAATGTCGCCGGTTGAAAGCTCCGGAATCTGGACAATATATATAAGAGGAATTAAAGGCGGAGAGCGCTATAAGTATTCCATCAAATCAGCAAAGGGAAAGCAGCTGCCACTTAAGGCTGACCCCTACGGCGTCTACGCTGAAAAGCGTCCGTACACCGCATCCATTGCACATAAATTAAAATACGAATGGCATGACAGCGAATGGCTAAAGCAAAGAGAGCTTAGCAATCATTTTGAAATGCCTAAAAATATATACGAGCTGCATCTTGGTTCCTGGAAGAGAAAGCCCCTGCCGCCTGATGCAAGCCAGGAGGAAAAGGACAACAATTACTATTCATATAGGCAGCTTGCCAGAGAGCTGATTCCTTATGTAAGAGACATGGGCTATACCCACATCGAGCTTATGCCGGTTATGGAATATCCCTTTGACGGCTCGTGGGGATATCAGACTCTGGGCTACTATGCCGCAAGCTCGAGATACGGCAAGCCCGAAGACCTCATGTATCTGATAGACAAGGCTCACAATGCCGGAATCGGTGTAATCCTCGATTGGGCCGCAGGACATTTCTGCCTGGACGATCCGGGTCTGTCCAAATTCAACGGAGAGATGCTCTACGAAAATGAGGTCCATCCGAACTGGGGAACGGGCAAGTTCGATTTTGGCCGCCCTGAGGTTAGGAGCTTTCTGCTTTCAAATGCAATGTTTTGGATTAAGCAGTACCACGCAGACGGAATCAGAGTCGACGGTGTATCCTCAATGCTTTATCTGAACTTTGGCGTTGACGATCCAAAGCAAAAGAAATTCAACAAGTACGGTGAAGAAGGAAATCTTGAGGCTATAGAGTTCTTTAAAGAGCTTTCATCAATGATAGGTAAATACTGCCCCGGAGTAATGATGATCGCCGAGGAGTCAACTGCGTGGCCCATGGTAACCATGCCGCCGGAAAACGGAGGTCTGGGCTTTCACTACAAATGGGACATGGGCTGGATGCATGACACGCTCAATTACATGAGCACTGACTTCCCCTACAGGAGCGGCAATCATAACCTGCTGAGCTTCTCCATGATGTATGCGTTTAGCGAAAACTTCGTTTTGCCCTTTAGCCATGACGAGGTTGTTCACGGAAAGAAATCTCTGATTGGCAGAATGCCCGGAGATAACTGGAGACAGTTTGCGGGACTTAGGGCTCTGGCACTTTACCAGATGACGCATCCGGGTGCTAAGCTTAATTTCATGGGCAATGAATTCGGACAGTACATCGAGTGGCGATTCTATGAAGGGCTCGAGTTCTTCCTGACAGAGCAATTCGAAACTCACAAAAAGCATCAGAATTTCATCAAAGATATAAATCATTTTTACAAAAAGCAAACAGCACTGTGGCAATGTGACCACAGCTGGGATGGTTTTGAATGGCTCGATGCAGATAACAGCGAGCAGAATATACTCAGCTACATCAGAAAGACGTCTGATGGCAAGAAAAAGCTGATAGTCATTATCAACTTCGGCGTTAAGCAATATGACGATTTCAGAATCGGCGTTAAGCAGCGTGGCACCTACAAGGAAATCTTTAGCACAGACAGGTCCGAGTACGGCGGAAACAATTGGCTTAACAATGGCGAGCTAAAGGCAGAAAAGATTCCGTATCACAATATGCCCTATTCGGTATCACTAAAGCTTCCGGCTTTGGGAGGCATCATAATTAAGAAAGCGAGATAAGTATGGCAAACTTCGAAAAAGAATTATTCATAAAAGAATATGTGAATCAAATAGATGAACAGTATGGGAAGGACCCAAAGGACTGCGATGCTGTTGAGCTTTATGATGCTTTGGTAAAGCTTGTTGTGAAATCGACATCGCTCGCCCGCTCTCAGACTGCGCACAGACATATTACGCAAAAAGAAAAGAAGGTCTATTACTTCTCAATGGAATTCCTCATCGGAAAGCTTCTTGAGAATTATCTGATTAATGCAGGCGTAAAGGACGGCGTTGAAGAGGCCCTCGCTGATATGGGTATTTGCGCAAATGATCTTTACAAGTGCGAAAGCGACCCGGGCCTTGGCAACGGCGGTCTTGGAAGACTCGCGGCTTGCTTCCTTGACTCAATGGCAGCAATTGATGTCCCGGGAACCGGAATGGGTCTCAGATTCAGATTCGGACTTTTCCGCCAGAGAATAGAAAGCGGCTATCAGATTGAAGAGCCTGATGAATGGCTTGCAAACGGCTACCCTTGGGAAACACAAAAGCCTGCAGAAGCTGTCGTTGTAAAATTCGGCGGAGAAATTGAAAAGCATTTTGATAACGGCAAGCTCAGCTTTACTCATAATAATTATGAAGAGGTTCTTGCAATGCCTTATGACGTTCCCATCGTCGGATGGAAGCTCGGCAGCATTAACACCCTGCGTCTTTGGAGAGCCCTTCCTGTAAAGGAAACCGTCGATATGGATGCGTTTAATCATGGTGACTATGCAAAGGCTATGAGGCAGAGAGCTGAAATAGACGCCCTAACCTGCATACTCTACCCTAATGACAATCAGGACTCCGGCAAGGTGCTTAGAATCAAGCAGGAATACATGCTTGTTTGCGCAGGCATCGATTCTATCCTGAATGACTTTATTGAAAACTACGGAACCAATTTCGCAGAAATGCCAAACTACGTTTCGATTCATACAAACGACACGCATCCGGCAATGGCTGTGCCCGAGCTGATGCGAAGACTCGTTGACGATTACAATCTTGAATGGGATGACGCGTGGGCTATCACAAGCAAGGTTGTTTCCTTCACTAATCATACAGTAATGCCGGAGGCTCTGGAAAAATGGCCTCAGGATATGCTCAGAAGACTTCTGCCGAGAATCTATATGATCATCGAGGAAATCGACAGAAGATGGAAGGAGTATTTAAGACAGGTTCCGGGAAACTGGGCAGAGCTTGCGCGCGAAACAGAAATCTTCCACGACGGACAGGTTCGCATGGCTCAGCTTTCAATTATCGGATCACACTCGGTTAACGGAGTTGCCGCTCTTCACAGCGACATCTTAAAGGACAGTCTCTTTAATACCTTCTACAGGATTAATCCGAATATGTTCAACAACAAGACAAACGGTATCTCGCACAGAAGATTCCTTATTCAGGCAAACCCTGCTCTCAGCAATTTGATTACAGAGGGACTCGGAAGCGACAGCTGGAAGACGCATTTCTCACTGATAGAAAACCTGACCCAGCTTGAAAATGATTCCGCATTTTTAGAAAAGCTTGCTGATGTTAAAAAGCAGAACAAGGAAAGACTCGCTAAGTATATTGCTGACACACAGCACATAAGCATTGATACCGAATCTGTGTTTGATATTCAGGTTAAGAGAATCCATGCATACAAGAGACAGCTGCTTAATGCATTTAAGGTTCTGCACATTTATAACCTGCTCAAGGAAAATCCGAACCTTGATATTCAGCCCTACACATTTATCTTTGCAGGTAAATCTGCTCCGGGCTATGAATTTGCGAAGGAATCAATCAAGTTCATCTGCAGCGTAGCAGACCTTGTAAACTCCGACCCTGTGGTAAACAAAAAGATCAAGGTAATCTTTATCGAGAACTTCTGCGTATCCAATGCGCAGCTTATCTACCCTGCCGCTGATATCAGCGAGCAGATTTCAACCGCGGGCAAGGAAGCAAGCGGAACAGGAAACATGAAGTTCATGATGAATGGCGCAATCACGCTCGGAACCATGGATGGTGCTAATGTTGAAATTTATAATCTCGTCGGTGATGACAACATGATGATATTCGGTCTTCGCGCTGACGAGACCGAATCCTTCTATCAACACGGCGGCTACAGCTCAGAAAACGTAATGAAGTCTGACAAGAGAATTGAGACTATCATCAATCAGCTTGTCGATAATACATTTGAAAAGTCCGGGAAGAAATTCTGGGGCATTTACGATGCACTGATTTCTCAAAACGACGAGTACTTTGTTCTCAAGGACTTTGATGATTACATCAGGGCCTTTAATATGCTTGATAAATTGCACAGTGACAAACAAAGCTGGAGCAGAAAGTCACTGATCAATATTGCAAAATCCTCATACTTCTCCAGCGACAGAACCATTAAAGAGTATGCTACGGATATTTGGCATACTTCATATAATCAGGAAATCTAAGGAGGCTTCCATGAAAAACAAAGAATGTATAGCAATGCTCCTTGCCGGTGGACAGGGAAGTAGACTGTATGACCTGACAAAGAATAATGCAAAGCCTGCAGTATCCTTTGGAGGCAAGTACAGAATTATCGACTTTTCACTTTCGAACTGTGTTAACTCCGGAATCGACACCGTAGGCGTACTGATACAGTACAGACCTATGGTATTAAACAAATACCTTGGAACAGGTGAAGCTTGGGACCTTGACTCCTCACTTGGTGGTGTTCACGTGCTTCCGCCTTATGCAACAGAAGCAGGCGGCGCATGGTACGACGGCACTGCAGATGCTATTTATCATAACATCGACTTTATCGATGCCTATGATCCGGAATACGTTCTTATTCTTTCCGGAGACCATCTTTATAAAATGGACTATAACCAGATGCTTAATGCACACAAGGCAAAGAATGCAGACCTTACGGTTTCCGTTATGGAGGTTCCATGGGAGGAAGCAAGCAGATTCGGCCTTATGTATGTTAACAAGGCTGACAGAATCACCAAGTTCATGGAAAAGCCAGCTAACCCTGAAAGCAATCTTGCATCAATGGGTATTTATATCTTCAATTGGAAGACTCTCAGAAAAATTCTTCTTGAGGACCACGTTGATCCTAAGTCAGAAAAGGACTTCGGAAAGAATATCATTCCAAAGCTCCTCAAGGAAAAGAAGAGACTTTATGCATACCACTTCGAAGGCTACTGGAAGGATGTCGGAACTGTTGACAGCTACTACGAAGCTCAGATGGCCCTTCTTGATGAAAAGCCGGAATTTAATATCTTTGACAGCAACATGAGAATATTCTCAAACTCCAATATGTATCCGCCACACAAGATCGGTGAAAACGCAGAGATTTCTGACAGCATGGTCTGCAACGGCAGCGTTGTTCTTGGAAAGGTTGACCACTCAATTATCGGACTTGGCGTATATGTCGAGGAAGGCGCAGTAATCAAGGATTCCATTCTTCTTCCGGGATGCAAGATCGGAAAAGGCGCAAAGCTTAGCCATGTAATCGTAAACGAGGATGCCGTAGTTCCCGCAGGGAAGACACTCGGCAGCTCAAAGAAAATAGATATTATTATTTAGGAGGCAGGAAAATGGGTACATCAACACTTGGAATTATTACTGCCAATTACACAAGAAAAGATCTTGGAAGCTTAGTTGACAGCAGAACTGTAGCAACAATTCCGTTCGGAGGAAGATACAGACTAATCGACTTCCCTCTTTCAAATTACGTTAACAGCGGAATTACAACAGTAGGACTTATCACACCATATTACTATAGATCCATTATGGACCATGTTGGTGCCGGCAAGCCTTGGGAACTCGCAAGAAAAATCGGAGGACTCTTTGTTCTTCCGGGAACAGTATTTGGCGAAAGAGAAGAAGGAGCACGTTTCCTTTTAAGAGACCTTATCATCAACAGAAAGATTATCGACAGATCACACGCAAAGTATGTTCTGCTCTGTGATACAAGCACAGTCATGAACTGTGATTTCAGAGAATTCATAAACGCACACGCTGAAAGCGGCTGCCCTATTTCTCTTATGTACAAGAACGAGCCTGGACGCACAAACAGAAGCTATCTGAAGATTAAAAAGAACGGCCAGCTTGATGAGATTGTTACGGGCGATCCAAAGGCAAAGAATCTCTTCATGGGTTGCTTTGTTATCGACAGAGAAATGCTAATCAGAATTATGGATTGGTACAGGGCTATTGATAATAACGATATTATTCATATCCTTTCACAGAACCTTTCTAAATTTAAGATTAACACTTACGAGTATAAGAGCTATGCCGCAATCATCGATTCCGTTTCTGATTACAAAAAGGCAAGCCAGGAGCTTCTGCTTAAAGAAGTTCGTCAAGAGCTCTTTGAAAAGGATGCACAGATTTACACAAAGACTCAGGACGAGGCTCCGACAATTTACAGACCTGGCAGCAATGTAAAGAAATCTCTTGTTGCCGCAGGCTGCGTAATCGAGGGAACGGTTGAGAACAGCATTATCTTCCGCTCTACGCACATCAAGAAAGGCGCAATCGTAAAGAATTCAATCGTAATGCAAAAGGCAACAATTGAAACTAATGCTGTTGTAATAAACGCAATTCTTGATAAGTTTGTTCATGTCGGACGCAAGGCTCATATCGAGGGCGGCGACGACAGACCTGTAGTAATCGGAAAAGACGAAATAATTTAATGAATACTAAAAAAGAAAAAGTAAATATTCTGCTTGCGGCATTCGAGGCTGATCCCTTCTTTAAGAGTGGTGGCCTTGGTGATGTAGCAGGAACACTTCCACGCTACGTAGTATCAGATAACTATGACATCAGAGTAATACTGCCTAAGCTTAAACAGATACCGGATAAATATACTTCAAAGATGAAGTACCTGGGAAACTTCACAGTGCCGCTTGGCTGGAGAAATCAGTACTGCGGTCTCTTTGAATTAAAATTCGCGGGGATTATTTACTACTTCCTTGATAACGAATTCTATTTCCACAGAGACAAGGCCTACGGCGAATTCGATGACGGCGAGCGCATTGCATTCTTCTCTAAGGCAATTCTTGAAGCAATCATGCATATGGACGGCTTCATTCCTGATGTTCTTCACTGCAATGATTGGCACACTGCCCTGACTCCTGTTTTCCTTAGAGAGCAGTATATGCAGGTTCCGGGATACAGCAATATCAGGACAATATTCACTGTTCATAATCTGAAGTTCCAGGGAATGTTTTCTGACGAGCTTATCGGAAATGTACTTGGGCTGAGCGGGACTCCGGCAGAGGATCAGTTAAAGTGCGGCGATGCCGTTAACTTTATGCAAGGCGCAATAAAGTACAGCGACATGCTGACGACTGTATCACCAAGCTATGCGAATGAAATCTGCACCGAGTACTACGGCGAAGGCATGGAGGAGCTTTTCCAGCAGAGAAGAGATAATCTTGTCGGAATCCTAAACGGAATAGATTATAAGCTTTACGATCCGATGTATGACAAATGCATCAAGTATCACTACAGTGAAAAGACTCTTGCGAACAAACAAAAGAACAAGCTGCAGCTGCAGGAAGAGCTTGGCCTACCTGTTAATGCAGATATACCTTTGTACATTATCATCAGCCGTCTGACCGAGCAAAAGGGACTCGACCTCGTTGATTACATAATGCCGCAGCTTATGGAACGTGAGCTGCAGTTCGTTGTTCTCGGCGTTGGCGATGAAAAGTATGAAAACAGCTTTAAATATCACGCAAGCAAAAACCCGGGTAAGATGGTTGCTCTTCTTAAGTTTGATGCGGCTCTGTCAAACAGACTCTACGCATCAGCAGACGCCATCCTTGTTCCGTCGAGATTTGAGCCTTGCGGCCTGACACAAATGATGGCAATGAGATATGCAAACCTTCCTATCGTCAGAGAAACCGGAGGTCTTAGGGACAGCGTTGCTCCTTACAATGAATTCACCGGTGAAGGCACAGGCTTCTCATTTGCAAACTACAACGCACACGAACTGCTTTCTTGTATCGACCTTTCGTTATCGGTATGGTATGACAACCATAAGGCTTGGGTAAGAATGCAAAGACACGCTATGAGAAAAGACTACTCATGGCACAGCTCTGCAAAGGCTTATCGCAAGCTGTATAGAAAACTTGCAGGCAAATAAATGATTTATCACAATTCCTTTGATCCTCATTATCGCAGCCCCTTTGGCGCCGCAGAGGTATCATCAAAAGTAAATATTACAGTAACAGCGGACTACGCATGTGGCGCTGTATTAAGGCTTTGGACAGATGAGCATGGCGAAGAGCTTGTAGAAATGAAAAAAGCCGAAGACGATGATTTCACCGTAGAAATCACTATGCCAAGCGAGGGCACCCTTCTTTGGTACTACTTCATTATTTACTACCCAAGCGGTGACAGCTGTCTTTACGGCCGAAATGCCGATGGCGTCGGAGGAACAGGCCAGGAATACCAATATGATCCGAACTCCTACCAGATTACTGTTTATAAAAAACAGGAAATGCCGGAGTGGTTTAAAAGCAGCATAATGTATCAGATATTCCCCGATCGTTTCTTTAGAGGATCGGATTTTGATCAGCGCGCGCCAAAAAGCGGAAAGCACATTTTGGAAGACTGGTATCAAGCTCCGAGCTATATGAAGGACGATGAAGGAAACGTAACTCGCTGGGACTTTTACGGAGGCACTCTCAAGGGAATCGAAGAAAAGCTTGATTACCTGAAAGATCTCGGAATCGGATGCCTTTACATCAATCCTATATTCAAGGCGAAATCGAATCACAGATACGATACCGCTGACTATACAAAAATTGACGAGCTTCTCGGAGACGAAGAAAGCTTTACGTCACTTTGCAGAAAAGCCGGAGAGCTCGGGATTAAGATCATACTCGACGGAGTATTCTCTCACACAGGATCAGACAGCATTTACTTTGAGGAAGGATCACCCTACAGACAGTGGTTTAAGATCAATGACGACGGAAGCTATAAGTGCTGGTGGGGAGTTAAAGACCTGCCGGAAGTTGATGAGACAAATGAGAGTTATATCGATTATATCTGCGGAGACTCCGGCGTAATAAATAAATGGATGGGCCTTGGCGCAAGCGGATTCAGACTTGATGTCGCAGACGAGCTGCCGGATTCATTTATTAAAAAGGTCAGAACAAGACTTAAAGAGGAAAAGCGCGACTCCCTGCTGATTGGCGAGGTTTGGGAGGATGCGTCAAATAAATTCAGCCACGGCGAAAGAAGAAAATATTTGATGGGCGATGAGCTTGACGGCGTAATGAACTACCCAGTCAGAAGCATACTTCTTGATTTCGGCCTTGGCAAAAGAAACAGCTTTGAATGCGCAAGATCCTTCATGGGTCTTATGGAAAACTATCCGAGGCAAAGCCGCTACTGCATGATGAACCTGCTGGGAAGTCATGACAGAGAAAGGCTTTTAAGCCTATGCGATGACAATACAGATTTGCTGAAGATGCTGTACGGGCTTCTTTATGCCCTGCCCGGAGTCCCCTGTGTTTACTACGGAGATGAAGCGGGTCTAAGCGGAGGCGTTGACCCGGAAAACAGAGCGGCTTATCCATGGGGACGCGAAGATAAAGAGCTTGTAGCTTTCTTTAAGGGGCTTGGCAAAGAGTATCATAGCCACAGCGCACTTAAGATCGGAAGCTTTGAGCCGCTTTACTTAAACGAAAACGTTTTTTCTTTCATCAGAAGAAACCCTGAAGAAACCATACTTGTTCTGTCAAACAGAACAAGCGAGCAGATTACAGTTAATTATTACGAGAAACAATATGAAGCACCTGCCTTTAGAACAATATATTACACTCTTTAATCCTGAAAAGCTTGATAACATTCCAAGCTACATAGTTCCAAAGCCGGAGTGGCCGAGAAGCTGTTCTGCAGTTGCGATGGACATGGGCGGAACCAATTTCAGAATTGGAAGAGTTACATTTGACAGCGAAGGAAATCCGAGCATCAGCGAGCTTCAAAAAGAAACCATGCCCGGAGTTAAAGAAGAAATCGACATTAAGGACTTCTTTGATTTCTTTGAAGCAAAGAAAAAGGAATACAATGCGGACAGAGTTGGGCTATGCTTTTCCTACCGCGCAGAAATATTAAATAAAAACGAAGCGAGAATTATCGGACTTTCTAAGGGCGTTCGAATAAGAAACTCTGAGAATCAAATTCTAAAAGCCGCTGTCGTAAACGATACTACTGCGGCGCAGCTTGGAACAAGAAATGCCAACATGGGGCTTATTCTTGGGACAGGGCTAAATATAAGCTACATACATAATGGTATGATAATCAATTCCGAATGCGGACGCTACACTCATTTCCCAACCGAGGACTTTGATTTCGGAGCTCTGGCAGAAATGCAGGTTAGCGGGGCCTATCTGAATCCACTGATTGAAAAGTGCGAAAAGGAAGGTCTTGCGAGCAGAGACGAATTACTGGAAAGAGCTGCAAATATTGTTGCTGCTGAAATCTACGGAATCGGCAAGCATTACAAGCTGGGGAAACTGAACATCGCGGCAGAGGGCTCGGTGTTCTACAATGTAACAGCTCTCAGAGAAAAAATACAGGCAAATCTTGATAGCCTGGATATTGAATATAAAATACTTGACGGCAGAGATAAGACTCTGATTGGAGCCGCAATCGCCGCCTTAATATAACAATTAGCTATGGAGGAGAATACACATGATTAAAGTTGATTTATCAGGCTGCGGCAATATCAGCCTCGATACAGAAAAGGCATTAGGCGCAGTAAAGGCACTTAAAGACGGAAGCGGAAAAGGAAATGACTTCATAGGCTGGACTACCCTGCCCTATGATTATGATAAAGAAGAATTCGCAAGAATCAAAAGCGCCGCATCAAGAATCAGAAAGGACGGCGATGCTCTTGTTGTAATCGGAATCGGCGGCTCATATCTTGGTGCAAGAGCAGCTATCGAACTTCTGAAAACCGCAAGACACAACGAAATAGAAAAGCCCGCTATCTACTTCATCGGAAACGGACTTGACGGAGCAGATCTGAATCAGGTTCTAAGTTTAATCGAAGGCAAGAGCGTTTATGTTAATGTTATTTCAAAATCCGGAACAACGCTCGAGCCTGCCCTCGCCTTCAGAATTTTCCGCGAATACATGGAAAAGAAGTACGGCAAAGAAGAGGCCGCAAAGAGAATCTTTGCGACAACTGATAAGGCGCGCGGAGCACTGAAAACTCTGGCAGACGCTGAAGGCTACGAGACCTTCGTGGTTCCTGACAACGTTGGCGGACGCTACAGCGTTCTTACCGCAGTAGGTCTTCTGCCTATCGCAGCCGCAGGAATAGACATCGACGAGATGATGGATGGAGCCGCAAAGGGAATGACCGAGGCACTAAGCGGCGACGCAAATGCCGCTGCAGTTTTGTATGCCGCAGCACGCCAGGCTTTATATAATAGCGGTAAGAAGGTTGAAATCCTCTCCTACCCGGGAGAGAACTTCAGATTCATGGCTGAATGGTTCAAGCAGCTTTACGGCGAAAGCGAAGGCAAAGAGCACATGGGTATTTTCCCAAGCTCATGCGAGCTGACTGCTGACCTTCACTCTCTTGGACAATACATCCAGGACGGCGAGAGAATGCTGCTCGAGACAATCTTCAGATTCGAAAAGGAAAGCCTTGAGGTAGAGGTTCCATTCGATGAAGCAAACGGCGACGGACTCAACTATGTTGCGGGCAAGAAATACAGCGAGGTATTTAAGGCTGCCGCAGCAGGTGTTAAGAAGGCTCATATCACCGGAGGCGTTCCTGTAATTGAAATTACATCAGACAGCGTTTCTGCTGAAAGCTTCGGCGAAATGGTTTCATTCTATGAAGCAGCTTGCGGAATCTCCGGCTACATGCAGGGAGTTAACCCATTTGATCAACCGGGCGTTGAAGAATACAAGAAAAACATGTTCGCATTACTTGGAAAGAAGTAGGAGGATATTATGGGATATAAAGAAAAATATGAATTTTGGAAGGACAATTCGTTCTTTGATGAGGCTGACAGAGCTGAGCTTGCGGCCCTGACTGATGAGAAAGAAATCGAGGACAGATTCTACAAGGATCTTGAATTCGGTACAGCAGGTCTTCGCGGAATACTCGGCGTTGGCTCAAACAGAATGAACAAATATAACATCAGAAGAGCAAGTGCAGGATACGCACAGTACCTTGTAGCGCGCTTCGGCGAAGTCGCAAAGACCAAGGGTATCGCTGTTGCATATGACTGCAGAAACTTCTCAAAGGAATTCGCAAAGGAAACCGCACTTACAATGTGCAAGTACGGAGTTCCAGTTTATCTTTACGAAATGATTTCCGCAACGCCTCTCCTTTCATGGACAGTGCGCCATTTTGAATGCGTAGGCGGCGTTGTTGTTACAGCAAGCCACAATCCGGCAAAATACAACGGATATAAGGCATATGATGAAACAGGTTGCCAGATTGGCGAGGAAGCTGCTGATGCAATCACCGCTAAAATCGAAGCTATGGACATCACCAAGACCGAGCTGATGGACGAAAACGAGGCAGTAAAGCTTGGACTTCTCAAAATGATCGGACCCAAAGAACAGACAATGTTCGTTCAGGATGTTGAAAAGCAGGCTCACGAGCTCAGCGCCGAAGTAAAAGCCGCACTTAAGATTGTATACACTCCGCTTCACGGCGCAGGCAAGTTCCCTGTTCAGGAAATGTTTAAGGACCAGGGATTTACAAATTATAGCGTAGTTGAGGCACAGTGTGTTCAGGACGGCAACTTCCCGACAGTTAAGTCGCCTAACCCTGAAGAAGCAACGGCTCTGGAAATGGCAATTGCTCAGGCAAAGGCTGAAAACGCAGATATCGTTATTGCAACTGACCCGGATTCAGACAGAATAGGCATCGCAGTTAACCAAAACGGCGAATTTATCCTCTTTAACGGCAATCAGACCGGAGCAATGCTCACAAATTATGTCCTTACAAGAAGAAAAGAGCAGCTTAACAGTAAATCGTTTATGGTTAAGACTATCGTTACATCAGAAATGGGCGCAGACATTGCAAAATCAATGGGTGTAGCCGTTTACAACTGCTTAACCGGCTTTAAGAATATCGGCGCAATAATGGAAAGAGAGCTTGAAAAAGGCAATGTTTTCACTATCGGATACGAAGAAAGCTATGGTTACCTGGTTGGAACCCATGCTCGTGACAAGGATGCTGTTTTAGGATCAATGATGGTCGCAGAAATGGCTGCTTATTATAAGGCTCAGGGAAAGACTCTGGTTGATGCCAAGGCAGAGCTCTACGAAAAGTTCGGATTCTACTTTGACAAGTGCGATTCCTACACCCTCGAAGGCAAGGAAGGCGCTGAAAAGATTAAGAGCATCATGACCGAGCTCAGAAAGCTCGGAAAGGATTTCGCAAAGGGAATCACAGATGTTAAGGATTATTCACTTGGAATCGACGACATTCCAAAGTCCAATGTACTCAAGTTCTTCTTTGAAAGCGGATCATGGCTTGCCGCAAGACCATCCGGAACCGAGCCAAAGATCAAGTTCTACTATGCTATCAACGAGCCAAATGAAGAAAAAGCCCTGAAGTCCTATCAGGAGCTCAAGGCTTTGGTTGATAAATATGTAAATGCTTAGCTAATCGAATTAATAAGACGCTGCATAACGGGGTTGGTGTAATCCAGCCCCTTTTTTGTTAGCTTGATATAGCCGTTTTCCTCAGTTAAAAGCTCCGGATCAAAGAAGCCCTTGAATTCCTCAAGAAAGTCCCTTCCGAAAAGCTGTCTATATTCTTCACGCGGGAAGCCTTCTATAAGTCTTAGGCGGGTAAAAATATAATCTCCCTTTGTATCCTTATCCTCATCTTCTGCGCTTTCCCAGCCGAGAATATCTTCTGTATTATATACTCTCTTGCCCTTTATATATGAATGGGCAGCCGGGCCGAAGCCTAAATAATCGGACATCGTCCAATATTTCAGATTATGCTTACATCTGTATCCAGGCTTTGCAAGGTTTGAAATCTCGTAGTGCTCATAGCCCGCCTTAATAAAGGCGTCAAGCGCGCTGTGATACATTCTGCGGTTATCTTCCCAGCTTGGGATTTCAAGCCCTCCGTAGCGGTATTCCTCGTAGAGTGGCGTACCCTCCTCAAGCTGCAGGCTGTAAAACGAGATATGCTCCGGGCTGAGCTCTATTGCCTTTCTGACAGTCTCTCCCCAGATTTCAAGGCTCTGGCCGGGGACACCAAACATAAGGTCAAGATTTGTGTTAAAGCCGAGCTCCTTTGCAAGTATAACAGCCCTTTCGGCCTCATGCGCATCATGTATTCTGCCGAGCTTTTCAAGCACGCCGTTATCAAAGCTCTGGACGCCAAAGCTGATGCGGTTAAAGCCCGCATTCTTCATAGCCTCGAGCTTTTCCCTATCAACTGTTCCCGGATTAGCCTCGCAGCTGATTTCAAGCCCGTCGCAGCGGC
>DCHA01000023.1:35999-42910 GCA_002315535.1 Firmicutes bacterium UBA1764
TCTATGCAGCGAAGTATTCTTGCAAGCTGATCAGCAGAAAGAAGGCTCGGCGTTCCGCCTCCGAAAAAGATGGTGTCTACATAATAGTCATCTTTATATACTGCGCCTTTTGCTTTGATTTCATCGCAAACACGATTAACATAGCTTTCGTAATCCTTTTCGCATTTTCCTGTGCACGAAAAGAAATCGCAATATCTGCACTTGCGAACGCAAAACGGAATATGTACATATATAGCTAATGGGGCATATTCTGCCCCATTATTGATAGTAGTATTCATTATTTATCTTCGTCATACTTAAGAACTGCAGTGAAGGCCTCCTGCGGAACCTCAACGGTACCGAACTGGCGCATACGTCTCTTACCTTCCTTCTGCTTTTCAAGCAGCTTCTTCTTTCTTGAAATATCGCCGCCATAGCACTTCGCAAGAACGTCCTTTCTGTATGCCTTAACGGTTTCTCTTGCGATAACCTTCTGCCCAATGCAGGCCTGAATAGGCACCTCAAACTGGTGCATAGGAATAACTTCCTTTAGCTTTTGGCAAACGAATCTCGCTCTGTAATATGCCTTATCCTCATGAACAATCATTGAGAAGGCATCGACGATTTCGCGGTTGAGCATAATATCAAGCTTAACCAGAGGTGATCTCTCGTATCTGTCAAACTCATAGTCAAGCGATCCGTAGCCTCTGGTCTTGGACTTAAGAGCGTCAAAGAAGTCATAGATTACCTCGTTAAGAGGCAGTGTATAGTGAAGCGCTACTCTCTGCTCGGTAATATACTCCATGTGGTCCATGGTTCCTCTTCTATCCTGGCAAAGGCTCATGATAGATCCGACATATTCCTTTGGCAGCATAATGGTTGCCTTAACCATCGGCTCTTCAAGGTGATCATACAGAGTCGGATTAGGCAGGTTCGACGGGTTCTCGATAAAGCGCTCGCTTCCGTCAAGCTCTACCAATTTATATATTACAGACGGTGATGTCGTAATAATCTCAAGATCAAATTCTCTCTCAAGTCTTTCAACTATGATTTCCATATGCAGAAGTCCGAGGAATCCACATCTAAAGCCATAGCCAAGGGCTTGTGATGTCTCCGGCTCGAATACAAAGGCCGCATCGTTAACCTGAAGCTTTTCAAGGCAGTCCTTTACGTTTTCATATTTTTCATCCGGAGTCGGATATACGCCGCAGTATACCATTGGCTGAACCCTCTTGTAGCCCGGAAGATGTTCCTTGCAAGGATTGTTTGCCAGAGTAATGGTATCACCGACGCGCGCATCTCTAACCTGCTTGATGCTTGCGCAGATATAGCCTACCTCTCCGGCCCTAAGGCACTTGCACGGGGTCTGATACGGTGTGTTAAAACCAACCTCGGTTACATCGTATTCAGCGCCTGTGTTCATCATGAGAATCTTGTCTCCGGCCTTAAGCTCGCCGTCAACGATTCTTGTATAAATAACTACGCCCTTGTAATTGTCGTAGTAGGAGTCAAAGATGAGAGCCTTAAGAGGTGCATCAGGGTCCCCGTTTGGCGCAGGAATCTTTGCGACAACCTCTTCTAATACGCCTTCGATATTAATGCCCTCCTTGGCAGAAATAAGTGGCGCCTCCTGAGCCTCAATTCCTATTACCTCTTCGATTTCATCCTTAGTTTCCTGCGGCCTTGCGGATGCAAGATCAATCTTATTTATTACAGGTGCGATTTCAAGGTCTTCATCAAGGGCAAGGTATACATTTGCCAGAGTCTGGGCCTCAACGCCCTGAGTTGCGTCTACAACAAGTACAGCCCCTTCGCAGGCAGCAAGGCTTCTTGACACCTCATAGTTAAAGTCTACATGGCCTGGAGTGTCAATGAGATTAAGAATATACTCATTGCCATCCTTTGCATTGTAAACGAGTCTACTTGTCTGAAGCTTGATTGTAATACCGCGCTCACGCTCAAGATCCATGTTGTCAAGGAATTGCTCCTTCATATCTCTCTGCGCAACAGAACCGGTGTTTTCAAGCAAACGATCGGCAAGCGTACTCTTGCCGTGATCGATATGCGCAATAATGCTGAAGTTTCTAATAAATTTCTGATAATTATCCATAATAAAAATATTTTATCATAAGTGCCGCAGAGCATAAACAAAAAAGTAAAAAACCGGGGAGACACTTTCCCGGTTTTTAGGAATGCATTTAACTTATGCACATGTGGGGGACGGGTGAGATTACTCGGCCTTAGCTGCTTCTACAGCCTTATTATAAGCCTTTGTTAATCTTGAAACCTTTCTGGAAGCTGTGTTCTTGTGCATTGTTCCCTTTGCGCCAGCCTTCATAAGTTTCTTTTCTGCGAGAACGAGCTTTTCCTTTGCGAGACCGAGATCTCCGGATGCAAGAGCCTTGTCAAAATTCTTAAGTACAGCCTTGAGGTTGTTCTTAATTCTTCTGTTAACCTGAGTCTTCTTGTTAATTACGCTGATTCTCTTTTTTGCAGATTTGATATTTGCCATGATAAATTACCCCACTTTCTTAGTTAATATCAACTCAATAAATTTATCATATAATGTTAATTATTACAAGTAATAATACTTATTTTTTATTCTTTTCCTCGAGCATTTTCTTTACAAATGCAGGCATTTCAGGATTCTTGCCCTCTGCGATCATTTTCTTTACAAATTCAGGTGGCTCCGGCATATCGCTTTGCTCTTTAGCTTTGCTTGCGGATTCTGCTGGCTTTTCCTCTGCAGCCTCTGCAGTTTTTTCTGCTGCAGTCTCTGCATTTTCGGTCTTTTCCTGCGGCTTTTCGTATTCAGGAACATCAAAGTGATTCTGATTGGTCGGCTTTGAATAGTAGTCAAAGATTACGTCAAGAACCTTCTGAAGCTTTGAAAGGCTTTCCGGAGAAGAATCCATATTCAGTAAATACTGAAGAACGCCTGCAGGAAGTCCGAAAGGAAGATTGCTTGATTTTGCATCCTTAAGCTTTTCGAGAAGCGGCTTTACATACTTCAGTGCCTCCTGACCAAAGCTCATTGCTGTCTGCATGAACATATAAGGGTTCATATACTGCATCATGTTCGGATTCTGCATTCCCTGAGGGTTCATGCCACACATTGGGCCCATACCTGGAAACATATTTTGGAACATACCCTGGAACTGCTGATGCATAAACTGCGGATTCATAAACTGTGGGTTCATAAATTGCGGATTCATGAACTGTGAATTCATGAACGGCGAATTCATAAACTGCGGATTTACACCACACATCTGGTGCATGTTCTTAAACATTTCCTGGAACATTCCCATCATGGAAGCATCGGAATTAGCATTAGCTTCAGCACCTGTCTGAGCATCTCCTTCAGCACCCGTCTGCTGACAATTCATAGGATTTGGGAACGGCATATTGAAGAACGGGAAAAACGGCATATTATTAAAATTCATTTTGTACTCCTTTATCTATTCGCTGGTTAATATATACGTAAAACAATTTTATTCCTCAAAATCGTCAGTTCTGTTCTGAACGTCTGCGACGAGGGCCATTGCAATATTCGTAATGGCGGTAAGAAGAGGCGGCATCTTAGGCATTCCCATCATTCCATCCATCTTAAACTCCGGCATTGTTACATCTACCTTCGGGAGGAATGGCTTTACCTTTTCGAACATTTCGCCAAGTTCATCCTTCTTCTCTTTTACCTTTTCCGGGACCTTCTTCAGATTCAAGGTCTTCGGAGTTCCGGTGAAGAGGTCGAATACGCCAAATGCGGAATCCTTGCCCATACCTTCAGGAAGTGTGCCTGCGGTGTGGCTGTTGATTTGCTCTGCCTTTTCATATTTCACATCGGTGAGAACACCGTCTGTCTTAACCGGAATAATGTTATATGCGGTCCCGACTGTGCGATTTCTTGTGATGTTGTAAACATCGATTTTCCCCGTTGCACCGACAGGAATCTTATCAACAACAACGAACTGAGACGGAAGAACGCTATCCTTAAGCTTTTCATCCTTTGTATATACATCAAGGATTGCCTTGCTGATTTCTTCTGCAGCATTTTCCTTATGCTCCGGAACGACATAGAGAAGCGGAACTGTATCATGTATACGCTTATCAAGAACCGGGACAATACCGCAAAGATTGATGTTCGGCTGGCCGGAGAGCTGCTTTTCAACAAGACCGGATTCAAACTTTACGCCTTCGTTATTCGTAAAGAATTGATTTGCGCGTCCTACATATGAAAGAGATCCCTTCTCATCCACATGAACAACATCGTATGTGCATATATAGTCCTTGCCGTCAATCTCTGTCAGATCAAAGAGCTTCTCCCCATCAAGCATATTCAGGCACATTGTATCTGATCTTGAATAGAGGACTCCGTCCATAACACCTTCTTTAATTGTATGGAAGCTTCCACTCTCTTCATCAAACAGGCGAATGTTATCAATATCATCAGGGAATCCGATGGTATCCTCGTCCGAATACTTTGGACGAAGGAAGAGATTTCCTGAGGTTTCCGACATGCCGTAGCCCTGGAAACAAATACCCTTAAATCCATGCTCCTTAAGGAAGGCTTCGTATTTTTCCATCTTGGCAGGCGAAATATATGATCCGCCGAAGCCCAAAATACGAAGACTTGAGAACGCATCCTTTTCGATATCCGGAAGTGTCATCCACTGATCGAGCATGAAACCGCTTGAGAATGCAAGGAATACGTTATAGTACTTGAACGCTCTGACGAATTTCGGATGTAGGAATCCGAAGAATGTCAGCACGATTGTATTACCGCTTGCGAAAGACATGTTAACAAATCCATTTATGTTTGAAGCTGCACTGAAGTCAAACGGCGGTATAATTACAATTCGTCCAAGATCAGACGAACTACTTTCACCAAAACCAGCAAACTCTGTAGGATCGAAGCATCCGGCTTTTATCATCTCTTCCATACCTGTGAATACGCTCTTTGGCACACCGGTCGGGGAATCAGAACAAAGTCTGTTTAGTTTTCTATCCGTAAACGGAAGAGGCTTTCTCGTTCCATTGGTTGTTCCTGATGTGTGGCATATTACAGCTATTCCGTCGCCGGTCTTCTTTCCGTATCGAATCTCTTCGTTTCTGTATTGGTAAACGAGATCGTCCATAAACTGAACATCCGGAATACGCTTAAGAGCATTGTAGTTGAATTCATTAAAGACCATCTCAGCGGGGCCAATGCAAGGGCCGCCCATACGGGAATGAAGAAGAATAACGTTCTTAAGTCCGAACTCTTCCTTGGCTTTACGAATTTCATACCACATCTGCGGCGTAACCATAATATCTGAAATTACCATATCGGTGATATGTTCCTTTTCGACCATGGTCTTCCATCTTCCGCCCGGCAGAAGATCCGGATATGAGAACATCGATACAGCAGCTCCGGTCATGTTTGCAGCGTAGAAGCTGAAAAGCGGCTCTGCAGATATAGATCCAACTATAGCAACTCTCGATTTGTTTTTATCAGTAATTCCAAGTGCGGAAAATACGCGTGCGTACTTATCCCATTCTTCGAACATCTGAGCATATGTATACGTTCTCGAACAGTCTAAAATTGCCGGCTGGTATAGACGCTCAGGCTCAACAGATGCACGCTCTTTGATATATTGCCAAACCTTCTGATTATCAAGGCTTCCGTCATTCATAGCTTCTGTCATCTTTTCTCGCTTTGCGCTAAGAGTCTTTTTTCTTCTCTTTGCGGATGCCTGAAGCTTTGCCTGCTCTTCAAACCAGGCAAGCATTCTGTCGATGGAATCAATAGCCTTTGGATGATCAGTCTGAAGCGTTGTAAACGCATGCATCAAATCATCATCTCCGTAATAGAGAAGCTTGCAAGGCTTTCCGGCCTTCTTAAGAGCTTCATCCATCAGGAATGAGTAATTATTAAGGAAATCGGCTTTGCTTGTAACAAGGAAGCAAGGCGGAAGGTTATTAATAATTTCCGGATGCTCCGGATTCATATACTGAAGGAAGTTTTCATCCGCTCTCTTTTCGCCGTAAATCTGATCGGCAAGCATCCAGCCGCCCGGATCCTTACGGTTAGTGTAAAGCATACCGCTGAGCAAACCGATAGCCTTGAAGCTAACACGTGTCGGCTCATATCCGATTGCTTCCTGAAGCTTTTTAGATCCCTTCATCGCGGTAACGTACGCAGCAAGGTATGCTCCGGCACTTTCCGCAGCCATAAAGATACGATCAAAATCTACATCGTAATCAACAAGCTTTTGTCCTACAAGATCAAGTCCTGCGCAAATGTCATCAAGCTCCATGCATACATTTGCTCTCGGAGCAAGGCGATATTCTATAGAAAAGACCAGATAGCCTTTATTTGCAAGTATTCGTCCAAACGGACGTGAAATCTTTCGATCACCCATTGTCAGTCCGCCACCATGAATGGTAACAATAACCGGCATTTCAGTTCCTTCAGGAACAATAGGACGGAAGATATCCATTCCAAGTGGAACTTCATCTCTGTTCATATAAGGAATGTTTAAGATTTCCTCAACATTATCAAAATGAACAGCATTCTCTGCTTTAGGTGCACCAAGCTTTTCCATGTCTATGCCCTGCGTTCTCTCAAGAACGGCACGAACAACTTCACGCTTGATGACTTTTTTTATTTTCCCTTTCGTCATGTGCTTCTACTCCTTCCATTTCATGTTTTTAAAAAAATGCATATTGTCGCAACAGACGGGATTGTAATAATTCCCGGGCATATACGTCAGACCGGAGTTCTTTATACCTCCGATAGCCTGTCCAACAAGAGACTCGTCCATCATATCCTTCGCGATTCCCTTATAGACCTTTGATACGATATTCTCATCGTCTTCCTTCATCAAGGCAAGCGATATCTCAAGTATTTCTTTACCGCATCTCTTTGTTTCAACAGAGTACTTTTGGCCATC
>DCHA01000023.1:43030-43692 GCA_002315535.1 Firmicutes bacterium UBA1764
TCCGGCTCAAGAATACGTCTCGTAATAAACGCATCCCTTAGAGCTTCCTTAACAATTTCGATTTCTTCACCCCTCCTTCCCGAGACTGAAACGCAAAGCATCGGAATGGTATCATGAATAGGCTTATCAAAATACGGCACTATTGCGGCGGCCTTAATTCCCTTTTCTCTCGAAAGCTCAGCCTCGACAAGGCCGGACTGATATTTTACTCCATCCTGATGGAGGAAAAAGCGATTCGCACGGCCCAGATAAGTAATCTTGACGTTTTCGTCAATTGAGACGAGATCATTAGTACAAATGTACTCCTCTCCGTCAATCTGCTCGGACTTTACAATCTTTTTTCCGTCGAGATACAGAGAGCTCATCGCCTCAGAGCGCAGATACAAAACGCCTGTATTAGGAAGATCTTTTTCTGAATAAAATACTTCTTTGTCTTCATCAAACAGGCGCCACTTTACACCCTTTAAAAAGTGCCCTATGGAATCATCCTCGATGTTTCCATCAGAAAGTGTGCACACGCCACCAAGCTCCGAAATGCCGTATCCGTTCAAAATCGGAACATTGCTAAGGCCATGGCTCTGCAAGAAGCCCTGGAAGCGTTTTTTATCTTCAACAGTGATTTGAGTACCACCAATGATTACAGCCTTTAGGCTGGAAAAGTC
>DCHA01000023.1:43826-44638 GCA_002315535.1 Firmicutes bacterium UBA1764
GTAGCAACCTTACCACCAAGAGAGAACGGCCAGTGAACCTGAACGATCATTCCATAGGCATTGCTGAGGTCGACCAAAAGAGCAGTCGATAGCTTGGCCATATCTGACTCATAGCCTTCAATCGAACTGATTTCCTCGCACATGGCATTTAGTGCCTTATCCGACATTACAATCGGGCTACCGCTTCCGCTGGTTGTTCCGGAAGTATGAATAATAACAGCAGAATCCGAAGATATGTTTTCTGCGTAAGATATTGGAGTATTCCCGTAGACATTCACGAGATAATCCATATAAAGAGGTCCGAAGTAGGCCCACATATTGCTTGCCTTTTTCTCAAACATAAACGAGATCGGCATAGGCACTGCTGCGCCCCACATTGGAAGATGAAGAAGAAGAATGAAGCGAAGTCCAAGCTCATCCTTTTTTTGCAATAACTTACGGAAGGTATTATCCTGAATAAACTCATCCGTAATAATAAGATCTGTCAGGTGCTCATCCTTAACAACATCCATAATGCGCTGTGCTTTCAAAACTGAAAGAGACGAAATAAGCGAAACCTCGGCGCCTGTCATATTGAGAGCATAAAACGCCGTAATGGTTTCAATTGCCCCGGTTCCGACGAGACCGATACGAGCCTTCTTCTTTTCCGTCATTCCAAGAGCAGAAAACACAGAAGCATATTTCTTCACATTAGCAAATAAAGAAGAATATGAAAGACGTCGCGTTCCATCTGATAACGCGATTCTTGAAGATGCATCAAGCATGTTTACTCTATCGTAAATATACTTCCATGCCTTTTGATTAATATCACA
>DCHA01000057.1 GCA_002315535.1 Firmicutes bacterium UBA1764
TGAACTACTGTCCTTAAGAACACACGGCATTTGCCTGAGTCTTTTTCGTTAGAATGGCAGGTCGTCATCAGTTAATTTGGATTCTGATTTTGCATTTTCCTCGATCTTTTCAAAGCCCTGCGGAATCTCTGCCGGCTCTAAGGCAGGTGGCTCCTCCTTTGAGCTCTTCTTCCACTGAAGGAACTCAACCCTATTCGCAATGATTTCGTCGGTATAGTAGGTTTTTCCATCCTTTTCGTACTTTCTTGTATGAAGAGCCCCATCGACTGCTATAAGGTTTCCCTTTTCTGTAAACTTCTCCAGATTTTCAGCAGTTTTGCCAAAGCAAACCATGCTCGGAAAATCCGTTTCCTTTTCACCGTCCTTGCTCCTTCCCCTATCGATAGCAAGAGTGAATCTGCAGTAGCTTACATTTCCGCTTGAGCTTTTTTCAAGCAAAGGATCCTTTGTAAGCCTCCCAACAAACATTATTTTGTTCATAAATAAATCCTCCTTTTTGAACTAACAATAGTTTACTATAAATGTAATAATATGTAAATACATAAAATGTAAATATTCTGTAAAAAAATCCGTGTTTTTCTTGCAATTTCAAGCCTTAGAGCGTAGACTAGTAGGTAGAATTTTTATCAATCTTGTCTGCTTCGTTCTAGAACCGCGGGGCTATACCATATTTCCGGGGGATTTGTCCCCAAATAACCGATAAGCCGAATAGGCATAAGGAGAAAAAATGAAAAAAGTATTAGCACTCGTTTTAGCAATGACTATGCTTGTGGGCCTTGCAGCATGCGGAGGCTCCGGCAGCAGCCAGCCGGTTGAACCTGCCAAAAAAGAACACGGCAATGAAATTGTTGTTGGTATTCCACAGGACCTCGGCGACAGCCTTGATCCTTATCAGATGTCCTCTGCGGGCACAAGAGAGATTCTTACCAATGTTTTTGAAGGCCTTTATAAGCCTAATTCAGACGGAGACTATGTTCCTGCAATCGCAAGCTCATGCGAGATTTCAGAGGATGGTCTCACCTATACCTTCCATCTTAATGAAGGCGTAACATTCCACAACGGAAAAACACTCACAAATGCTGACCTTGAGTATTCCTTCGCAAAGTGCGCAGAGACTACACTCGACAGCAGTCTTCCGAAGTTCTTTGCAAATGCTGACATCACAGTAAACGGCAAGGGACAGGTTATCGTGCAGCTCAAAGAGGCTATGAGCGACATATTTGCTTATATTTCTCTTATCTATATTATTCCTGCTGACTATGCTGACCAGCTTACCGCACCTATAGGAACAGGTCCGTACAAGTTTGTCAGCCGCAGCGTTCAGGAAAATGTAATCCTTGAAAAGTTCGAAGAATACTACGGTGAAAAGGCAAAGATCGACAAGATTACCTGTAAGGTATTCGAGGATGGCACCGCTCTTGTTACAGCACTTAATGCCGGAGCAATCGACTTCGCAACACATCTTTCACTCGATCAGGTAGCAGGCGTTGGCTCTGATTACCAGGTAATCGAAGGAACAACAAATGTAGTTCAGGCTCTTTACATTAACAATGCTGCTAAGCCATTTGACGACATCAGAGTTCGCCAGGCTCTTTGCTATGCAGTAAACGTAGATGATGTTCTTCAGCTTGTTGCTAATGGACATGGAACAAAGCTTGGTACATCAATCTATCCTTCATTTAAGAAGTACTTTGACAGCAGCCTTGTTGGATATTATAAGTACGATGTTGAAAAGGCTAAGTCACTTCTTGCAGAAGCAGGCTATCCAAACGGCTTTGATATGACTATTACAGTTCCATCTGTTTATCCAATTCACGTTAACACTGCACTTGTTATTGCAGAGCAGCTCAAGGCTGCAGGAATCAATGCACAGGTTCAGGAAGTTGAATGGAACACCTGGCTGACAGATGTATATTCAAACAGAGATTTCGAAACAACAGTAAGCGGCTTTGATGCATCAACACTTACTGCAAATGCTCTTCTTGAAAGATGGACAAGTGGTCACAAGAAGAACATGATCAATTTCGCAAATTCAGAATATGATGAATATATGACAAAGGCTAACTCAACAACAGATGAGGCTGAAAGAACAAAGCTCTTTATTGCCGCATCCAGAGTTCTTACTGAGAATGCCGCAAACGTATATATTCAGGATGCTGCAGAATTTACAGTTATGAATGGACTCCTTGACGGATACCAGTCATATCCTCTTTATAGAATTAATTTTGCAAGTCTATACTACACAGATTTATAGGAAGAGTTTGATTAGCCTCAGGGCTGACCAAAAAATTAGCAATGAAGTATTTTCTTAAAAAACTTATTACGCTGATTGTAACTCTGATTATAATCTCGTTCCTCGCATTTTGTGCCTTCCAGCTGATAGGCGATCCTATCGCAAGCATGCTGGGGACAAATGCAACTCCCGAGGCTGTTGCTGAGCTCAAAGAATCTCTTGGCTTTAACAGGCCGATTTTAGTGCGCTATTTTGAGTGGCTCACCAATTTCGTAAAGGGTGATTTCGGAACATCATACAGCTATAATCTGCCTGTATTCGGCATGGTTATGCCAAAGCTCGGCGTAACTGTGTTCCTTACCATTATTGCGTTCCTTTTGACCGTAGTAGTATCCATTCCTCTGGGGGCTCTGGCCGCAAGAAAAGAGAATGGTATATTCGATCGACTCATATTAATCATCGATCAGGTCGTTATGGCAATTCCGCCGTTTTTCATCGGAATACTTTTAACATGTATATTCGGAGTAGCCCTGCGTTTATTTACGCCGGGTCTGTTTGTGTCCTTTAAAGAAAATCCGAGCGGCTTTATCGGCTACATGATTTTCCCTGCAATCTCAATTGCAATTCCGAGAATCGCAATGACGGTAAAGATGTTCCGCTCATCTATCATTTCGCAGATGCAAAAAGATTACATCAGGACCGCATATGCCAGAGGCGCAAACAGCAAGAGAGCGCTGAAGGAGCACGCAATTAAAAACGCAATCATTCCGGTAATCAGCTTCCTTGCAGTTTCTCTTTCCGAGATGCTCGCAAGCTGCATAGTAATCGAGCAGATTTTCTCTGTTCCGGGAATCGGCAGACTGCTTGTATCATCTATTGGTACAAGAGACTTCACCGTAGTTCTTGCAATAGTAATGATACTTGCAAGCTGGGTTGTAATTGTAAACTTTATCGCAGATATCATCTACCAGGTAATAGATCCGAGGATTAGGTTTAATTAATATGCAAAAGAATAAGATTAAAAAACTTAATTGGATGGTCTATACCGGCGGCATTATTACGGCGATTATTTTTATCATTGTATTAATCGGTCGTTTTTACACACCATATGATCCGTCCGCAATGAACGGCCAGCTGAGACTCGCAGGCCCGAGCCTTGCGCATATTATGGGCTGCGACAACTTCGGCCGCGATATTTTCTCGCGCGTTGTTGAGGGCGCAGGAACAACGCTTACCATTGCGGTGCTTGTAATATTAATTGGCGCAAGCGTAGGCATTTTCATCGGTGCACTGACAGGTTATTTCGGCGGCGTAGTTGATGAAGTGTTTATGAGAGTGTGCGATCTTATCACCGCCTTCCCAAGCATCATGCTTGCACTTATCATCATCGCAATTCTGTCCCCGAGCGAAAAGAATATTATCTGGTGTCTTGCGATTCTGTTTATTCCGAGCTTTGCCAGAGTTACCAGATCGGAAATGGTAAAGCAAAAGAGTCAGAACTATGTCAAGCTAGCCAAGCTTATGGGCGCAGGCTCATTTAGAATTATTTTCGTTCACATTTTGCCGAACATGGTTCCGGTACTTCTTCCGACTATTACTATAGGATTTAATAACGCAGTGCTTGCCGAAGCGAGCATGAGCTTTTTAGGCGTTGGCGTAAGCGCAAATAAGCCATCGCTTGGACGCATGCTGTCCGAGTCTCAGAACTTCCTTGTTACAGGGGCTCCCTGGTATGCGATAAGCGTAGGACTTGCAATTGTGCTTCTTATTTTGGGACTTTCACTTCTTGGTGAAGGACTGCAGCAGTGGAGGAGAAATCGCTAATGCTCGAGGTTAAGGATTTAAGAATAAAGTTCATATCAAGACCTGATAAGTACGCGGTTGACGGGGTTAGCTTCGAAATAAATGACGGGGAGATACTCGGACTCGTTGGTGAGAGCGGCTCCGGTAAATCAGTTACTGCGATGACCATTTCGGGGTTGCTGCAAAAGTCCTTAATTGAATTTGAAGGAAACGTTTTGGTTGGCGGCAAGGAAATGCTTGCAACCGATCGTGAGGATATTCACGAGATGCAGGGCACCGATATCGCTGTTGTATTCCAGGAGCCGATGACGGCGCTTGACCCTGTAATGAAGGTTGGTCCTCAGGTTGAGGAGGCTATCAGGATTCATTATCCCGAGATTAGCGCAGAGGAAAGAAAGAAGATGGCGCTTGATGCGATGAAGCAGGCAGAGCTTTACGATGTCGAGAATGTTTACGAGAAATATCCTCACACGCTTTCAGGCGGCATGCTTCAGAGAATATGCATTGCGGCGGCAATCATATCAAAGCCGAAGCTTCTTATCGCGGATGAACCGACAACTGCCTTGGACGTGACAACACAGTCCCATATTATTGCGCTTCTTAAAAAGATTAATAAAGAGCAGGGCACAACCATTCTCTTTATTTCGCATAACCTTGCAGTAGTGCATGCGCTTTGTGATAAGGTTATTGTTATGCAGAGGGGCAAGATTGTTGAAAACGGCAGCGCCGATGAAGTGTTTAACAATCCGAAAAATGACTATACCAAGAATTTACTTGCGTCTATTCCAAGTCGCGATAAAAGATACTAATTAGATGGAAAAAGAATTAATACTCAGTGTAAAGGATGTGTGCAGCACCTATAAAATGACAGGCCTCGCAGGACGCAAGAAGAGCGTCGGCGTACTTGACCATGTCAATTTTGAAATACGCAGTGGCCAGGTTTTCGGCCTTGTGGGGGAGAGTGGCTCCGGCAAATCAACCCTGGCAAAGGCTATACTTGGCATGACTGATTACACCGGGGAAATTACGCATTACAGCAAGCGTCCTCAGATGGTTTTCCAGGATCCGTATTCATCGCTGAATCCTTATATGACTATCGGCCGCCTGCTCGAGGAGCCGCTTCGCATTTACGGCAAATATGATAAGGATGAAATAGATAAGAGGGTCAGGAAGACCATCGTTGAGGTTGGGCTTAGCGAGGACATGCTGAGTCACAAGCCCGCCCAGCTTTCCGGAGGCCAGCGCCAGAGAGTTTCAATTGGCGCCGCACTTATCACTCGTCCGAAATTCCTTATTCTCGACGAGCCGGTATCAGCTCTGGATGTTACCATTCAGGCGCAGATCTTGCAGCTTTTGGCAGACCTAAGGCGTGAGCTTGATCTTAGCTATCTCTTTATCTCGCACGATTTAAATATTGTGTACCAGCTTTGTGATTATGTTCTCGTTATGAAGAACGGCCGCGTTGTTGAGCAGGCCTCTGTACAGAAGCTGTTTGAAAATCCGCAGGAAGAATATACAAAGCAACTGCTTGCCGCATCAAGCTTTGAATAATACTAAATATAGTACTTGCAATGCTCCGGCATTTTGCATATAATAATTAGGCGTTCGTCTGCGCAGGTATTTTCCTGTGTCCAAATTCACACAGACGAAGTTCTCTGCCGGGAGGGAGAATCCCGGCCACACACGACCATAGGGAGGTGAAAGAATGAACAAGTATGAACTGATGTTTATCATCGATCCAACTCTCGAAGATGCTAAGAAGGAAGCTTATATTGAAGACGTTAAGAACATTATAGGCGCTGAAGCAGTATCTGACACAGATGTATGGGGACTCAAGAAGCTTGCTTATCCTATCCAGAAGAAGACAGAAGGTTACTTCGTAGTTATGCACTTTAATGCAGAACCAACTCTTCCAAAGGAACTGGACAGAAGACTTAGAATTTCCGACAACTGCATGAGACACATCATCGTTAATTTAGACGAGAAGTAGAAAAGGTGGTATAAGGTATGAATTCAGTATCATTAATCGGAAGATTAACAAAGGACCCTGAGGTTCGCTACGGAGCTGAAAGCCAGAGCGCATATTGCAGATTTACTATTGCAATTGATCGCGGCAAGGATCGCAACGGCGAAGACATGGGCGCAGATTTTCCTGGTATTGTTTGCTTTGGCAAGACAGCTGAGAACTGCGAAAGATTCCTGAAGAAGGGCCGTTTAGTCGGTGTTCAAGGAAGAATCCGTACCGGAAAATATGAAAAGAACGGCCAGACCGTTTATACTACTGACATCTATGCAGACAGAGTCGAATTCCTTGAATGGGGAGATAAATCCGAGGGCGCAAGCGCAAAGCCTGCAAGCTCAATGGGTGAGACATCACTGCCTGGCGGATTCAGCCAGCTGACAGATGATGATATTCCATTCTAGGAGAATCTAGGTTAGTTAAGTTTTAAGGAGAAATAAAATGCCATACGAAGGAAAAGAAAACAGAGGCGGCAGAAAGAACTTCAATACAATGCATCGTAAGAAGGTTTGCCAGTTCTGTGCAGAAAAGTCTGAATACATCGACTTTAAGGATGTAGATACTCTTAAGAAGTATGTTACCGAAAGAGGTAAGATTCTTCCAAGAAGAATTACTGGTACATGCACAATGCACCAGAGAGAAGTTACAAAGGCTATCAAGAGAGCAAGAACAGTTGCTTTAATGCCATTTGACGCAGATCTCTAAAGAGTAAATAAACCGGACCAAGTGGTCCGGTTTTTTCGTGCAATTAATTAAAAACAAATTGTTCCAATCTGTTAAAGGCTTCTATTAGCCTGCTCTTTGGCAGAGCCAGATTCATGCGTATGCAGTTTTGCCCAAAGAAGTCTTCGCCGTTTTGCCAGTCGACTCCGGCCTCAAGGCCCTTCTTCATAAGCTCGGCATGAGTCATATTATGCTTTGCTAAATACTCGCTGCAATCAATAAAGAACATGTAGGTTCCCTGAGGCTTTGAAACGCTGACTCCGGCAAGCTTTTCATTTACAAACCTTGTTGCGTAGTTTGCATTGTCTGTCAGTACTGTTAAAAGCTCTTCAAGCCATTCTTCGCCTCCGGCATTAAAGCCCCCAATCAGGGCATATTGAGAGAGGATATTCATTGAGTTGTAGAAGCACTCGCCCTCGGTCTTTAATATTTTATCCCTAAGCTCTTTGTTATATATTATGTGATAAGATCCGATAAAGCCCGCAAGATTAAAGGTCTTTGTCGGAGCATATAAAGCAACAGTGCGCATTCTTGCGTCTTCGCTGATGCTTTGAGTCGGGATATGTTTATGGTCGCCCAAAATAATATCAGACCAAATCTCGTCAGAGATAACTGTCATATCGTACTTTGCGAAAAGCGTCATTGCTTTTTCGATTTCCCACTTTTCCCACACACGGCCGGTTGGGTTGTGCGGAGAACAGAATATAGCGACCTTAATCTTTTCGTCCATGATGCGCTTTTCCATATCATCAAAGTCCATTCTGTAGACGCCTTCGGCATCTCTTTTCATCGGGCTGTGAACAGGCGTAAAGCCGGCATCTGCGAAAACGTGAGTAAAGCCAACATATGTCGGACTGTGAACAAGAACCTTTTCACCCTTTACAAGAAGCGTTCTCAGAACGCTTGATACGCCGCCGAGCACTCCGTTTTCATAGCCTATGTTTTCCTTTGAAAGACCCGCAACGCCGTTTCTCTTTGCCTGCCAATTGATTATGGCCTCATAGTATTCATCCTTTGGAAGATAATAGCCAAAGCAAGGATGGGCAAGTCTTTGTGCAACAGCCTCTTGAATTCCCGGGTAGGTCGCAAAGTTCATGTCGGCAATCCACATCGGAATATGATCGGTGATTCCGTTTTTCAGTTCAATGCCTTTTCTGTACGGGCTTTCAGCCGGTGGATCTACTGCCAGAGCATCACATCCGTGGCGGTCAATTATTGTTTCAAAATCGTATTTCATTCTCATCCTGCCTTTCGTGCAAAGTGATCTTGAATATAGTATAGCAATTGCAGACGGAATTGGAAGTATATGTGACGAATTGCCCGCACACTTCATCGTGATAAAGTGCTATAATTAATTATTCAAAACACTAAAAGGAGTACCCTTATGACCAAAAAAATATCTACATGGGAAGCCGCATGTATCATCACGGGATACGGAATAGGCGGCGGAGTTTTGGCAATGCCTTATCTCGCAGAAAAGAACGGAATCGTTGTTGCGATGCTGATTCTTATTGCAGCTTTTGTGCTCAGCATATTGCTGCATCTTATGATTGCGGATATTTGCCTAAAGACGGGCCCGGGCGCTCAAATCGTATCAGTCTTTTCAAAGTTCATGTTCAAGGGTAAATATAAAAAGCCTTTGACAATTCTGCTCTTTGTATTGATGGCTATTGTTTTGTTTGCAAACCTTGCCGCATATAATGCTGCGGCATCAGAGGTTATAAACAATATAATCGGAATAGGGGATACACTCTGCGACATCATCTTTTATGTACTTGCCGCAAGTGTAGTTCTGTTTGGACTAAAGGCCGTTGCAGTCAGCGAGAAACTGATGGTTGCAATTATCTTTGCGCTTATTGCGGTTTTGGCTGTTGCATCCTTTGCGAATATCCACAATCCGCTTCCTATCAGAGCGGGAAGTCTTCATGACGGAATCAGATATTACGGCATGGCAATGCTCGCCTTCGCGGCATTCTTCTCTGTCCCGCAGGCTGTTGAGGGCCTTGGCGGCGACGAAAAAGAAATAAAGAAAGCAGTATTCCTCGGACTCGGTAATAACTTCATTATTATCACCGTGGTAATGGTATGCGCTATTCTTGCATCCCCGGAGGTTACAGAGGTTGGCATGGTTGGCTGGTCACAGGGCATCGGCCTTTGGGCAAAGATTGTCGGCGGACTCTTTACTCTCTTTGCAATGCTTACAACTTATTGGTCAGTAAGTCTTGCGCTCAAGGATATATTAATTGAGCAGACAAAACTCAACGGAAATATATGCTGGCTTATTTCTACATTGCCATCACTGATTCTTGCACTTTCAAATCTCGGAAGCTTCCTCGATTTTCTCGAGCTTGCCGGAGGCGCAATTGCAATTATTATTGCGATGCTCTTCGTGCCTTGCTATAGGCTCGCTTTAAAAGAGGTCCCCGGAGCGCTTATTAATCCGCTTTCAAAGTCATGGATACACTTCCTTGTCATGGCGGCATATATTTTAATGGGAATAGGAAATTTGATTTAGGGTAGCAAAATGTCCACACTTTTTTACAACGGAAAAATTCACACTATGGTATCCGAGCTTGATGAAAAAAGCTGGATGCTGGTTCGCTCCGGCAAAATCGAAAGGATGGGCACCGGAGAGCCTGATGGTGATTTAAAGTATAAAGAAAAAATTGATCTCGGAGGAAAGCATGTATATCCTTGCTTGATTGATGCTCATGTCCACATGCTGCTGACCATTGCTGTTATGGCAATGGGCTTTAGCGCGTGTGAGATTACAAGCGAGGGGGTTCGTCCGAATACGATTAAGGGCGTCGGCGAGCGGATTCGCAGCTACGCCGAAAAGCAAAAGCCCGGAGCTGTCATTGCGCTGAATAATTATATTCTGACCGCAATTGACGAGCTGCGCATGCCGACAAAGGATGAGCTTGATGACTGGGCAGGCGGCAGAGCCATCGTAGTATACAGCATTGATGGTCACAGCACATCGCTTTCCACTAAGATGCTTGAGCTTGTCGGGCTTGATCCGGCAAAATCTAACGGCGTTCTGCAGGGCGAGGAAAACGAGAGGATGCAGGGGCAGATTGTAAATAAGATAAGCTCGCTGATCAGCCTTCCGATGCTTGCAAAGGGAATTGCGAATTTTCATAATTATTGTGCGGACTACGGAATCAATATTGTCGGCGCGCTCGAGGGAAATGCAAATTGTGACAAGGATCCTATCACAGAGCTGGCGGTTAAGCTTGCGAGACATTTTGATGTCGGCGTCAGACTGTATCTGCAGTACACCGATATCAATAAGGTTCGCCCGTACGAAAAATACATGAAGAAAAAGCGTGTCGGCGGCTGCGGTGAATGGGAAACCGATGGTGCCAGCGGATCGCACTCTGCGGCATTTAGAGCGCCGTATAAGGACAACGGAATTATCGCAGGCACCTACTATACTCAGGATCAATTTGACGGCTTTGTAAAAAGCTACGCAGATGAAGGCTACCAGATTGCGACACACGCAATCGGCGAGCTTGCAATAGAGCAGGTCCTGAATGCATATGATAAAAATGAAAACGGCAGATTCTTTAGAATAGAGCATTGCGAGTTCCATGATGATGACGCATTCGAGAGGCTCGCAAAGGGACGCTATGCAGTCATGATGCAGCCCGGCTATGCATGGATAGATAAAAGATATCTTCACACATACGAACAATTCCTAAACGAAGATATTTGCGCAAGACTTAAATTCAAAAAGCTACTTGATGCCGGAGTTTGCGTATGCGGTTCATCCGATGCTCCTGTTCAGGACATGGATCCGTATCTGCAAATGCTTGGAGAGACTCAGTTCTATAACGAGGCAGAATCAATTACCCCGTATCAGGCTCTGTGTACATATACAAAGAATGCGGCAAGGGCAATTGAGGAAGAGGACGAGTACGGAAGCCTCGAAGAGGGTAAGACCGCCGATTTCTTTACTGCGGATAAGGACTTCTTCAGTCTCAGTCCGGAGCAAATCGCTGATTTCAGACCGCTGCAAACCTACTACGGCGGTAAGCCCTGCAAGCGCTATAAAGGCACAATGCTTGAGCTTGCAAGGATGATGTTAGGCAAAGCAAAGTTAATATAAGCGTACCAGCATAATGAATCAAATAGTTCGCTGATTTAGAGTGAGACTTTTAATTAGTAGGAAAAACAATCCGCAGGATAATAATCTATCCTGCGGATTGTTTAATTAATATAAAAAGAGTGAAATTTAATTATACTAAACCTAATGCCATCCACAATAATACAGATGCTTCAACAGCGATGATGTTAACTACCATATTCGTGAAAGACCGACAGATATTACATTGCTGGCGAAGACTTTCTTTGAAGAATACTATTCCGCTTTTAACTTTGATAAAACATACATCCCAATAGAATTGCTGCCGCTTTTGCATCAATATAATTGGCCCGGAAATATCAGGCAATTAAAGGCTTTTGTCGAGATGGTGTCTGTCTTATCTGATAATGGGAAAGTTGATATAGCAGTGTTTAATAAAGCCATAGAAGAGTTGCCATTCTCATCGAATAACAATGGGGCTGATGAAAATAATAGTATACCTAAAGTATCGTCTTTAAGAAAAATAGAAGAAGAACAAATCCGTTATGTTTATAAAAAGCATAACGGAAACCTCTCGAAAATCAGGGAGGAGCTTGGAATCAGCAGAACAACGCTTTGGAAGAGGCTAAAGGAGTTGGGAATAACAGAATAAATAAAGCCCGGGTTCATAATTGAACTCGGGCTTTACTAACGATTGATTACGAAAAAATACTTTTATCTAATCCCATCTCTTTAAGTCTTTTCCAAAGGGTGGTTCTGCTGATTTGGAGCTCTTCACAGCACACTTTGATATTGCCATGGTGCTTTAAATATGCTTCCTTAACGGCATCTTCTGATGCCTTCTTTTTTATTTCTTTGTCAGTAAGATTTGATTTGCCTTTTTCATCGTAATTTACATTGTTGATGTTTAATTGTTCTTTAGATTTAAGCACAGGAAGGTTAGATAATTGATATCTGACTTCAGTTTCCGTAATAAAACCATTATCGGATAAAACCGCTATTCTTTCAATAAAGGCTTTAAGCTGTCTTACATTTCCGGGCCAATTATATTCGGTAATACACTTAATTTGTGCTTTAGGGATAGGATAGTTGTATCCGAATTCTTTATATTTTTCCTCAAGGAATCTACATGCTAGAAGGTAAACATCATTACCTCTATTTCGAAGCGGTGGAAGGAATAACGGAAGGACGTCAAGTCTATAGAAAAGGTCATCTCTGAAACTTCCATCCCTAACGCTTTCTATTAAGTCTCTGTTACTTGCGCAAATAATCCTATTGTTGATAGGGATGAGCTGAGTCCCTCCTAAACGGCAAATTTGTTTTTCCTGAATAAATCTTAATAGCTTTGATTGGAGTGACATGGGCATGGTTGATATTTCATCCAAAAAAAGTGTCCCATTATGAGATAGCTCAATCAATCCGGCCTTTCCTTGCTTTTTTGCCCCGGTAAAAGCACCTTCCTCGTAACCGAACAGTTCGCTTTCAAGTAAGGTTTCCGGTAATGCTGCACAGTTTATTGCGACAAAGGGTCCGTTTGCAAAAGGGCTTGCATTGTGAATGCTTTGCGCAAGAACTTCTTTTCCGGTACCGCTTTCGCCGGTGATGAGTATAGTGCTGTTTGTGGATGCATATCGCTTGGATTGTCTGCGTAGTTCATTCATTCCGGAGTCCGAGGTAATAATATCCGCAAAGTAACTTGTTGCGGTAAAGTTTTGCTCTGCGATTTTTTTTCGTATCTGTTGCTCTTTCTTTTGCAGTTCAGAAATGTTAGTTATTGTTCGAACCTTCGCAATGATATCAGTTGAAAAGGATGGCAGGGAGTTGATGGCATATTTTTTCCCTTGGAATTCAATAATTTCATTATCATTGCAATTAATCATATGAGATAATACGGGCCATCTGTATTTTATGTAGTTTGGGTAATGCCCGATTATAGCCTCTCTGTTTAATTTAAAAATATTTAACAAAATATCGTTGCATTCAACGACTCTGTCATTATCATCAATAGCAATAATACCATCTGAAAGCTTGTTAAAGCTCTCGGACAGAGCGGTTCTGTACGCAAGTCTTTTTCTGTATGTAATTCCCTCATCTATTGCCCTTTGGAAGGTGTCTTTAATATTGTCTTTTTGGAATGGAACAAATATTACATCTAGTCCATTGTTTTCGCAGGAATTTGAGACAGACGAAACAGATGTAATTACTCTGTTCAATCCTGCCTCTTTTACAACAACACTGTAATCTCTTTCGAAATCCATTTGCTCTGCATAGTAGGGTACAATTTCAACCCCTGATACTTGAGATAACAGGTTGACATCGTATATTTTAGGGCTTCCTTTGAACTGAATGAACATTATCGGAGATTTATTAGTTTTGCAGTTGTTATTTAGTGCAAGTGCAAAATCAAAAAGATCCAAATCCAAATCAACAACCGGAATATCGACAGATTGTCTTATAAAGGCTGCTGAGTTAAATCTTGCAATGAAAGCTGTAATATCAGGATTGTCATGCAATATTTTAACTGCAATAGGTCCGGATTCTTTAAATTTTCCTTCAGACAATACCAATTCGATGTTCATTTCGTTAGCAACACTTTCAATGGTCTGTATTAAGAGTTCTGATCGATTAGGTAAAAAGACGCATATTTTATTTTTTTCAACCATAATAATGACCTCTTGTAATTATTTCTACAGTGTTGGTTGCTAATATGTTAAATATTATTAACATATTGACATCATTGTTTAACATTATGTTAATTTTGTCAAGTGTTAAATAGAGCTGTATTAGCACAATGTTAAATAATAAACTATCAACAATATCCTATCTGCAAGATTAGAAGGCATATTTAACAAGGGGAAAATAAAAATGGCACAACTTTTGCATTAAGAAACAGATAGTTAAATAATTATCGCCCAAACCCGGGACGGGTGGTAATAGAAAAATTGTTTTAGGAGGAAAACATGGGAAACATTTTTGATGGCTTAAAAGTAATTGACATCACCAATAATCTCGCAGGTCCGCTTTGCGCACAACTGTTTGGAGATTATGGCGCTGAAGTTATTAAAGTTGAACGTCCAGGCGCTGGAGACGATTCCAGAGGACTTGCTCCAAAGATTGAGGGAGTATCACTCTTTCCACAGTGGTCAGCAAGAAACAAAAAATCAGTAACACTTGCGCTTGATGATCCAAGAGCACAAAAGATAATTCTTGAAATGGCAAAAGAGGCTGACGTATTTATTGAGTCCTATAAGCCGGGCATGATGAAGAAGTTCAACCTTGATTATGAAGCAGTATCAAAGGTAAACCCGGGAATTGTTTACGCATCTATTTCCGTAGCTGGACAGGTTGGCCCAAAGAGCAAGGTTCCTGGATTTGATATCATTGCTCAGGCAATGTCAGGATTCATGGATAATACCGGTGAAAAGACCGGCAACCCGACAAAGTGCGGAACAGTAATAGGCGACTATGTTGGCGGACTTAATGCATTTGCCTCCATTTTGGCAGCACTGTTATACAAGCAAAAGACAGGCGAAGGACAGTATTGTGATGTATCACTTTTAGCTGGACTTGTTGGTGTTAATACACTTATCGACAGAGCTGCAACACTTGGAGATAATCCAACAAGAAGCGGTAACCACCACGGTTCTATGGCTCCTTATGGTCTGTACAATGGTAATAATGGCCAGAGCTGTATCATAGCAGCTTATACAGGCAAGATGTGGCCAAATCTTTGCCAGGTAATCGGACAGCCGGAACTTGCAACAGATCCAAGATTCGACAGCAATGTAACACGTACAAAGAATATCGGACAGCTTGTTGAAGTATTAGAGACATGGCTTAAGACATTCGATGATATCGATGAACCGGTTAAGCTTATGGCTGATGCAGGAATCGCAACATGCAAGGTTTATACAACTCAGGATGTAGCAGACGATCCGGAATACAGAAACCTCGGTCTTATCGTAGATATGGATACTCCACCATCACTTCAGGGCAAGAGAGACAAGGTTACAACAAGAGGTTCTTGGTTCAAGTTCAGCAAGTGCCAGCCGGTTTATCACCGTGCACCAGACCTTGGTGAGCACAACGAAGAAATACTTCTCAAGTATATTTCCAAGGAAGAACTCGATCAGTGCTTAGCAGATTGGGCCGGAAAGTTTAAGAAGCAGTAAAACGTATTATTATTCAGGAGGATGAATATGTACACTAGCCAATGTGAAAATATAGCATTTAGCGTAGATGAAAGAGGCATTGCAACTGTAGCACTCAATAGAGAGGAAGCTCTCAATGCACTTACCTGGGATATGGAACAGGAGCTTGCAAATGTATTTAACTATTGCTCAACCGCTGAGGAAGTAAGAGTTGTTGTATTAACAGGTGCCGGAAAGCATTTCTGCGCAGGCGGAGACATCAAGGCATTTAAGAAGAGAATTGATGCCGGTGAGGCTCTCCCTCAAACAGGCGTTCGTTATGTAGGTGCCGCAGCAAAGGCTATCAGATTCTGCAACAAGCCGGTTATTGCAAAGATAAACGGAGCAGCAACAGGTGCCGGAAGTGCATTTACATTTGCCTGTGATTTCCGTGTAGGCGATGTAAAGACAAAGATTGGTGCAGGCTTTACAGGAATGGGATTCTCCGGAGACACAAACGGAGTTTACACCCTTTCAAAGCTTATTGGCCCAATGAGAGCAACAGAATTTTATATGCTTGCGCAGACGCTCACAGCAGAGGAAGCATTCCAGCTTGGAATCTTAAACAGACTCGCTGAAGAAGGAAAGCTTGATGAAGAAGTTGATAAGCTCGCAGCAAAGCTTGCAAACAGCCCAACAACTGCATTCACTTTCCAGAAGAAGATGATTAATCTTATCAACTACACAGACATGGATCTTCAGACAGAATTTGAGGCAAACTTCATGCCTGCATGTTCAAAGACAGCAGACCATGCAGAAGCAGTTAATGCTTTCCTTGAAAAGAGAGCTCCAAAGTTTACAGGCAAATAGCTATAGTTTTACTAATTTATTAAGGAGAAAAAAAATGGATTATAACTTTACAGAGGATCAACTCGGTTTAAAAGAAATGACCAGAGACTTTGCGAATAAGGTTCTTATTCCGCAGGCAGCAGAAGCTGACAGAAAAGGCGAATTCATGGCTGATGCTTTTGCAGAAGCAGCAAAGATGGGTATTACATGCCTTGACCTCCCAGAAGAATGGGGTGGAGCAGGCGTAGATCTTCTTACTACAGCTTTAGTAAGAGAAGAGCTTTCTCGTGGTGATGCAGGCTTTAGCTCAGCAGTTGGCGCATGCGGTCTTGGCTTTAAGCCAATAAACTTCGCAGGAACAGAAGCACAGAAAAAAGCATATGCAGATGTTGTAACAGGTGGCGGACTCCTTGCACTCGGACTTACAGAACCGGAAGCTGGATCAGACGTTGCAAATAATAAGACTACTGCAGTTAAGAAGGGTGACAAGTACATTCTTAACGGAAGAAAGTGCTTCATTACAAACGCTCCAATTGCTGACATTATTACAGTATTTGCTATTACTGATAAGTCTGCCGGAGCAAAGGGCTTCTCAATGTTTATGGTTCCAAAGGGAACACCGGGACTCTCAACAGGAAAGCATGAAGACAAGATGGGTATCAGAACTTCTATGACATCTGATGTAATCATGGAGGACTGCGAAATTCCTGTAGAAAATATCATCGGTCAGGAAGGTGACGGATTCAAGATCGTAATGCAGACACTTGACAAGGGCCGTGTATGCTGTGGTGCAAGTGCTCTGGGAATTGCTCAGGCTGCATTTGAAAATGCAATGCGTTACTCTCAGGAAAGAATCCAGAAGGGTAAGCCAATTTGCAAGCATCAGATTATGCAGGCAAAGCTTGCTGATATGGGTATCAGACTTGAAGCAGCTCGTCAGCTCGTTTGGAGAGCATCTATGGCATTTGATGCAAATGCTAAGGATACTTCTAAGCTTGCTTCAATGTGCAAATGCTTCGCAGGAGATATGGCAGTATATGTAACATGTGAAGCTCTTCAGGTATTCGGTGGATATGGCTACAGCAGAGAATATCCAATGGAAAAGCTTTATCGTGATGCAAAGATTACTCAGATTTTCGAAGGAACAAACGAAATTCAGAGAACAATTATCGCCGGCAATTTAATTAAGGAATATCAGATTTAATTGTTTGGTACGGGTGATGGGCGCAAGCCCATCACCTGAATAAAGGAGAAAACATGGGAAGTATAAAAACTCGAATGACTGAAATTCTCGGCATAGAATATCCGATTATGTGTGGCGGAATGCAGAATGCTGCAAATCCGGAGCTTGCTGTTGCAATTTCAGAAGCAGGTGGTTTGGGAATAACAAATATCAGTATGTATCCTGATTTTGATGATTTCCGCAAAGCACTAAAATGGATGCGTGCCCAGACTGATAAGCCTTTAGCAGTAAACATCTCAATGATCCCTAATGTAGATATGGGAGATAAAATAACAAAATATATCAATATCTGTGGAGAAGAAGGAATTAATGTAATTGAAACCTCCGGAAAAGATCCTGTAGATATTGTGCCGCTGATTCATTCATTTGGAATGAAAGTAATACACAAAGTACCAATGGCAAAGCATGCTCTTAAAGCACAAAAAAGCGGTGTTGATTTAGTAACCGTTGTTGGCTCTGAGGCTGCCGGTCATCCTTCCCCTGACCTCATTGGAACCTTTGTTGTTGCAAATAAAGCGGTTGAGCTTTGCGATATTCCAGTCCTCGTCGGAGGTGGTGTATGTAACGGCAGAAGCCTTGCATCTGCTCTGGCAATGGGAGCTGAGGGTGTAGTAATAGGAACAAGATTCCTTACTGCAAGTGAGTGCTCAATCTCCAATAATCACAAGCAATGGATTGTTGAACATACGGAAAAGGACACCATTCTTTGCCAGAAAGCAATCAGAAATATGATTCGTACAGCTCATAATCAAGCTGCGGATGAATGTCTCGAAATGGAGAAAAAACCTGGTGTAACTCTTCAGGACCTTATGCCGATTATTGCCGGAGCAGTAGGCAAAGAAGCCTATGCTAGTGGCGATACAAGCAAGGGTATGTTTGCGGTTGGACAAGACATCGGACTCATCGATGATGTAAAGCCGGCTGCTGAAATTATCAAGGAAATGGTTGAAGAGGCTTGTGCATCCATTGACAGATTATCAAATATAGTAAAGTAAGGAGATGTAACTATGAAGGATAAACTGAAATTATCAGTTCCATTGTTATGTGCACTTACATGGTTTGGACATTCTTGCGGAGCATCTCTGGCAACAGGTCGTTTAGCAGCTCAGTATTGCACAAGACACGGTGCATATGGATTTATTGCAGCCGTATTTATCTGGGTTGTAACATGTGGCTTTTGCTTTATTGTAATGGACTATGCGCGTTTAATTAAAGCAAATAGTTACCACGATTGTGTTGAGACGATATATTATCCAAATAAAATATTGGGTAAAGTATTAAATATCATTTGGGATATTACGGTTTTAGTTTCAACAATTGTAACATCCGGAACCTGTATAGCAGGTTGTGGTTCACTGCTGCAGAAATTATTCGGTATTAATTATTATGTCGGCATGGGTATTTTCCTGGTAATTATGCTTTTTGTATTCCTTATAGGACCTGGAATACTTGAGAGACTTGGAAAAATGTCATTGCCTATGCTCATTCTTCTTTTAGTATTATGCGTTGTAATGTTTACCAATAATATTGGAAATATGAACGCAAGCATCGCAGGAACATACAACGACATTCTTGATCCTAAGGCTGTAGGCATTGGATCCGCATTAAATGATGGATTAACTTACGGAATGACTCAGTCAGGATTTGTTGCAACAGGTATTGTTTATGCCGGAAGATATACAAAGAGAAAAGAAACAGTAAAATCCTGCTTCCTCGCATTTATCTTTGGCGCAGTAGCAATGGTACTGACAACCATGTCGGTATTTGCATATTTCCCGGATTCACAAGGGGAAACGCTTCCATTGCTTTATGCAATGCAGCAATACAACTCTACAGGCGCAACCATTTTATACGCAATCTATAACATTATTGTTTTGCTTGCATATATATCTACTGCAGGCTCAATTATTACCGGTGCAACAGCAAGGTATAAGCTTATTGTCGGTAAGGTGGTAAAGAGCGAAAAGGCTTGCACGATTATCTTACTCGTATTCTTCCTTTGTGCTTCAGTTATCTTAGGAAGATTCGGTCTTACGGTTCTTGTAGATAAGGGATTCAAGCTTGTAGGAAAAGTTAGAACCTTTGTATGGTTCTGGCCTCTGCTTGTTCTTGGTCCAATCGCTATTATGCGTGTATCAAAGAAAATCAAGGAAACCGGTAAAATTCCTTTCGGCCCACATGCCGGAGAGGATGCAAATATTAATTAATTTTTTAAGGAGGAAATTTAATGGGTTCAGCAACTTTAAGTTTCATCGGTATTATTCTCGGTGTAGCTTTGTTCATTTTCCTGTCCTTTAAGGGCAACAACCTCGCTATTTCCGCTGGCGCAGGTGCAGTAATTATTCTGCTTCTTAGCGGAAACAATATTGTTACAGGACTTACAGATTATTGGGTAGTAGGTCTTTCCGGTGCTGTTAAATCATACTTCATGATTTTCACACTCGGTGGTATCTTTGGAAAGATCATGGACGTTACAGGTGGCGCAAAGTCAATTGCTTATGCATTGCTCAAAGTAATTGATAAAGCAAATGACAAAATGAAGCCATCCTTCTGCGTTTACTTCCTCGTAATGATGTACTTCATTTGCACATACGTAGGTATTCACGGATTCATCGTAGTATTCACAGTACTCCCAATCGGACGTGAACTTTTCCACGACAAGAACATCCCATGGAGATACTATTGCTATGGCTCCGGCGGATGCATCGCTGCATACTATCTCCTTGGTTCTGTATCCTCAGTTCCAAATCTTGCAGCAAGCTTATCCGGAACTCACGTAGGTGCAGCTCCAGTCTACGCAGTAATTCTTACACTTATGTACTTCGTACTTGACTTCTTCTTCATTCATCTTGATGTTTCCAGTCATATGAAGAAGGGCGAAGGCTTCCTCCCTGGTGGTCAGGAAATTTGGGCTCTCCAGATGGAATCTTATAAAGGCAATGAAGGCAGTGTTCCAAAGCTTTGGCAGGCAGCTATTCCTATGGTTGTAATGATCGTAATCGCAGCTTCCGGAATTTCAACAATCATCGCTCTTGCAGTTGGTTGCGTACTTGGAATCATCTTTATGTGGTCCCGTCTTAAGGGCAAGATTAAGTCAACAATCGGTGGTGGTGCAACATCAGTATTCGTTGCATTAATCAACGTTTGCGGCGCAGCTGCTCTTGGTACAGTTATTAAAAACGTTCCTGGTTATGGATTTATTGGTGATAAGCTTGATGCCGCTAATCCACTCTTCGCAGGTGTATTCCTTGCAATGTTTGGAACTCTTCTCCTTGGATCATCTTCATCATCCATGCCAGCATTCGGCGAACAGATTATCGGATACTTCACAAATGCAGGCCTTTCCAATGCAATGCAGTTTAAGCTTTTAACAGTAGCTGGAAACTGGGTATATCCACCTCATAACACAGGTGTTGTTAATGCTTCCGGAACAGGAAAGATTGCTTATAAGGATGCCGTTATTATTTATATCAAGTCAACATTCTACCCGAACTTCTTCATCTTGATCTTAACAGTAATCCTTGCAGCTATGGGAGTATTCTAAACCCTTCAAATGTGGCGTACATATAGTGCGCCACATTCCACACAATTATGGCAAGATTATATTCGTAATCTATATAACTCCTAAGAAGCGTGACGTATTAGTGTGAGAGCAAATACAAACGCAACGTCAATAATACTATTATTTATCTTGACGTATTAAACCTCTTCACTTTATCCGCGAAGAGGTTTTTTGTTTCAAAGCTTATAATAAAATAGGAACAGGATGAGAAAAGAATAACAGGGATGACTACATTACATATCATAGGTTTTGTATTATGTATATTGGCAATTATTACTCTTGGATATTTTTCAGGTAAAAAAGTATCAACTGGGTCTGATTATATTTCGGGCAGTGGGAAGGGGGGCTTACTTCTTGTAACAGGGGTCCTTTTCAGTACAAATATCGGTGGCGCGTCTACTATAGGGGCAGCTCAAGGCGCTTTTACTGGTGGACTTTACGGAATGTGGTGGAACGTTGGCGTTTTTCTTGCCAATTTTGTAATAGGTTTGTGCCTTGCAAAGCATATTAAGAGTAGCGGCTGTGTTACAATGCAGCAATTCATTCGTATTAAGTATGGATCAAAAGCTGCTCTAACATCTGCTGTGCTGTCAAGCATAGGTGTTTTAGTATCAATAGTGACTCAAATTCTTTCTGCCACAGCATTATTGATGTCTATCCTTAAAGTATCATTTGTTCTAGCAACAGCTATTGCTACGGTATTGATGATAATATATGTAATTTTTGGAGGAGCAATCGGGGCCGGTATGGTTGGCATAGCAAAGGCAGGACTTTTGTTTGTCTTTTGTATTGTAGGCGGAATAATAGTTATTAGAAATACCAGCAATATTCCCGGAGGGTTTTCCAACCTTGATCCTAACGTGTATTTTAATTTAAACACAGGTGGAATTCTCAATAATATAGGAGGCGTAATAAGTTCAATTGTAGGGCTTGCAGTTTCTCAGGTTTTCTTTACATGCTTTTCAACAGCAAAGGATGTTAAAACTGGACAGCGTGCTTGTTATATAGCATCACTTCTAATTCTTCCGATTTCAATTGCCTCTGTGGCTATTGGAATGTATATGCAGCTTACCCATCCTGAAATAAGTTCTAAAGAAGCCTTCCCAAGCTTTTTGCTTATGAATTTAAATCCTTTTTTATCAGGTGTCGCTTTGGCAACATTATTAATAACTGTTGTTGGTTCCGGAGCAAGTGTAACCCTTGGTATCGCAACCGTTATTTCGAAGGATTTGTATGGGCATTTTAAACCCAATGCGAACGAAAAAGAAATGTTATATGCAACCAGGCTTGCAATAATTCTGGTGTTGATCGTTGCATTTATTTTTACATGTCTTTGCGGGAATAGTTATATTTCTCTTTTTACTATGCTTTCAATGGCATTGAGAGCGGCGGTAAATTTTGTTCCAGTTATGTTGGCATTTTTCTCAAAGAAAATTATTGGGGAAAAGCATTGCCTATCGTCAATGTATTTTGGAATTGTATCCTATTTGGCAGTTTATTTTGTGAGCAAATCAACTATGTACGCACTTTTAGCAAGCATTATTGTTGCACTTGTTCCTATTATGTTAAAAAATAAAAAACAATTATAAAGTAACTTTTGGCAAATGCATAAAAGACTAATAGTATGGTTAAAACCATTCAAATAGTGTCATTTTTTATATGACGAAAAAAAGAAAGGAGCTTAATTATGGCAGATATGTTATCAGGAGTAAGAGTCATTGACTTCACAGCTAATGCAGCAGGTCCAACAGCAACCGCTATGCTCGCAGACTATGGCGCTGAAGTAGTCAAGATTGAAAAGCCTAATACTGGAAACGATCAGAGAGCATATGGAATTCAGGTCGATGGAGTATCGCTTCTTGGCGCTTGGCTTGATCGTGGCAAAAAATCAGTTACACTTGATTTGAAAGATCCTGAATCAATTGAGATTATTAAGAGAATGTTGCCTGATTTTGATATTCTTGCAGAATCTGGCCGTCCGGGAGTAATGGACAAGCTTGGTTTAGGATACGAGGAAGTTCATAAGATTAATCCGAAACTAGTCTATTGTTCTGTTTCAGCATTTGGACAAAATGGTCCTTATGCGAGAAAGCCGGGCTACGATTTGATAGCGCAGGCAATGTCTGGAATCATGGATATTTGCGGAGATCCTAATGGAGCTCCGGTAAAATCGGGAACAACACTTTCTGACTATGTAGGTGGCATTGCAGGCTTTGGTAGCATTGTTACAGCTCTAAGATACGCTGAAAAAACCGGCGTGGGTCAGCATGTAGATGTATCATTACTCATGTCGATGATTTATCTTAATGGTGCTGTTGAATACCTGAATGTTGGACAAAAGCTTTCCCGCACTGGAAACCATCACAGTACATTGGCTCCTTATGGACTCTTTGAAGGCAAAAATGGCCAGAGCATAGTTCTCGCTGTAATCAGTCCAAAGCTTTGGGGAATATTATGCCAGACAATCGACAAGCCAGAGCTTGAAAACGATCCGAAATTTAATACCCTTCAGCAGCGTAGAGCTAACAAGGAAGAATTAATAAAGATTATAGAAGATTGGCTTAAGGGCTTTGATGATATTAAAGACGCAATTAAGATTCTTGACGGTGCAGGTCTGCCTTGTGCAAAGGTTTTCGACCAGGAAGACGTAATGAACGATGTACATGTACTGGATCAAAAGTATATGGTTGAGGTTCCTACACCTGACTCAGTTACTTCAAAAGATACATTTATGGCACGTAATTGTATTGCTGGATTCTCTGAAACTCCGGGCAGTATAAAGAAGGGGCCAGCACTTGGTCAGCATAATGTTGAGATCCTTACCAAGTACGGTTTAAGTGAAGCCGAGGTAGAGGCTTTAGAAGGAAAATGGAAAAAGTAATGAACGTATTTGATAAATGTACAATAGGTAATGTTACTCTGAATAATCGCTTTGTTCGTTCTGCAACTGCAGGGCCCTTTTCTCCCGGCGGCAAGATTTCTGAGGCGGGGTTGAGAAGATATGCAGAGCTTGCTAAAAATCATGTAGGGCTTATCATAACCGAAATGGCCTATGTGTCAGAAGATGGTAAAGCATCACGCTCCTGCATGTCTATTACAAGCGACGCAGATGTTGAGCAACATACCATGGTCGCAAAAACTATTCACGACAATGGCTCGAAAGTATTTTTGCAAATAAATCATGGGGGTGCGGCTGCATTAGTTGATAATCCCCCAAGTCCGTCAGGTCTCCCTTCTCCTTACACGAACGCTCCCACTATAGAGATAAGTGAAGAAGATATTATTCGTATTACAAGAGATTTCGCAGATGCTGCAGTTAGGGCTGTGAAGGCCGGTTACGATGGCGTTCAAGTGCAGTGTGCACATGGTTGGCTTATTAGTCAATTTATTGACCCTGCATTTAACAAACGTCAGGACAAGTATGGTGGAAACGCACAAGGCCGTTTTCTTTTTGCAGAGGAGATTATCAGAGCTATCAAAGAAGCAGTTGGAGAAGAATTTCCTGTGTGCATTAAGATTAACAGTAATCTTGCAGAAGGTGATGATGCATATGAAGCAGATCTTTTATATTTTGCAGAGAAGTGTGCAGAGCTAGGAGTGTGCTGCATAGAGCTTAGCGGTTGCGATTTCACGCCTTTAGGAAGAAAGCAATTACATAATTATTATTTGGATAGAGCTTTAAAAATCAAAGCACAAGTTCAGATGCCAATTATGTTAATTGGTGGGATACGTACACAGGCAGATATAGAAGAGCTAATGGAAAAGGGAATAGACTTTGTATCGATGGCGAGACCCTTCCTTTGTCAGCCGGATATAGTGCTTCGTTTGGAGCAAGGCGAGGATTCTAAATGTGTAAGCTGCAGTAAATGCTTTATCATGTCTAGAAAGTTTAGCGAAGAAGGACGTTTATGTTTTAATCATGAACCGATGTCTGACACATACAAGGACTAGGGTATTTCATATACTTTGATTACCACATAAAAACCCCGGACCTTTCGGTCCGGGGTTTAGTTCTTCTTTTATATATAATAGAGGGTTTTTGAACTATCTAATCATAGATCCGCCAACTACCATCATCTGTACTTCGGATGTTCCTTCGTAGATTTCTGTAATCTTAGCATCTCTCATCATACGTTCGATTGGATATTCTCTTGTGTAGCCATAGCCACCGTAGAGCTGGAGGCAACGACGTGTTACATCACTAGCATTTCTTGCTGCGAAGAGCTTAGCTTCTGCTGCAAGGATGGAGTATGGTTCGCCATTGTCGAGAGCGTTAGCTGCTCTGTAAACGAGCATCTTAGCTGCGTCTGTGTTAGCCTTCATCTGAGCAAGTTCGAACTGTGTGTTCTGGAATGCTGCGATTGGCTTTCCAAACTGTACTCTCTGCTTTACGTATTCAACTGTTACGTCAAGAGCGCCTTCTGCAATACCGAGAGCCTGAGCAGCGATACCGATACGGCCGCCATCAAGTGTCTGCATTGCAAGAGCAAATCCCTTACCAAGCTTTCCAAGGAGGTTTTCCTTTGGAACCTTAACGTTTTCGAAAATGAGTTCGCATGTGTTAGATCCGCGAATACCCATCTTGTGTTCCTTCTTACCTACGGAGAATCCTTCCATTCCCTTTTCCATAATGAATGCGGAGATTCCCTTTGTTCCCTGTGACTTGTCTGTCATAGCCATTACGATGAAAATGTCAGCATATGCTGCATTTGTAATGAACATCTTGGAACCATTAACGAGGTAGTAGTCGCCCATATCTTCAGCAACTGTCTTCTGGCCAGCAGCGTCTGTACCAGCGTTAGCTTCTGTAAGACCGAAAGCACCAAGCTTCTTTCCTGCGAGGAGGTCAGGGAGGTATTTAGCCTTCTGCTCTTCTGTACCGAAGTGGAAGATTGGCCAGCAGCAAAGTGAAGCGTGTCCTGAAAGTGTAACGCCTGTGGAAGCGCACTTCTTGGAGATTTCTTCTACGCACTGTACGTATGAAAGTTCGTCCATACCCATTCCGCCGTATTCTTCAGGGAATGCAATACCCATGAGACCCATTTCAGCCATTGTTGGGATAAGTTCTTCTGGGAATCTTTCCTGTTCGTCGAGTTCTGCTGCGAGTGGAGCTACTGCCTTTTCAGCGAAATCCTTATAAACTGCTAATAACTCTTCATGCATTTCGTCATTTCTAAAATCCATAGTATCCTCCTAAATAATACTATTATCATGCCGGAGCCGTACAAGTGAGTTTGTAAGGCTCCGGAAATTAACATCAGTTAATTAAGCCTTAAGCTTCTTTACTTCTTCTGTGAGAAGTGGAACGATTTCCTTGAGGTCGCCTACGATACCGTATGTTGCAACTTCGAAGATTGGAGCGTCAGCGTCCTTGTTGATAGCAACAATAACGTCTGAACCAGCCATACCAGCTCTGTGCTGGATAGCTCCGGAGATTCCGCAAGCTACATAGAGCTTTGGAGCAACTGTCTTACCAGTCTGTCCAACCTGGTGTGCGTGTGAGATCCAGCCAGCATCTACTGCTGCTCTGGAGCAACCAAGTGTAGCACCGAGGAGATCGCAGAGTTCCTGAAGTGGAGCGAATCCTTCTGCGTTACCTACGCCACGTCCGCCGGAGACAATGATGTCTGCGCCTTCGAGATCAACAACTTCTTCAGCACCTTCTTGGATCTTGCGAACGAGTTCTGTTCTGATGTCAGCTGCTGCAACATGGATATCTTCCTTGATGATTTCAGCGTGTGGAGCTTCTTCTTCAGCCTTCTTGAATACGCCAGGACGTACTGTACCAATCTGTGGTCTAGCTGTCTTGCAAAGAATAGTAGCCATGAGGTTACCACCGAATGCAGGACGTGTCCAAGCGATGCAGCCTGTTTCTTCGTCGATTCCGAGTGATGTGCAGTCAGCTGTAAGACCAGTCTGAAGTCTTGCACTTACACGTGGAGCGAAGTCTCTGCCGTTTACGGATGCGCCTACGAGCATAGCTGTTGGGCCATACTTTTCAACTGCAGCAACGAGAGCTGTAGCATAAGCATCTGTTGAGAACATCTGATATTCAGGACCTTCAATAACGATAACCTGGTCAGCACCATGCTTTGCAGCGTCATCAACAGCAGCCTGAACATTATTTCCGATAACTACTGCAACGAGCTTTCCGCCCTGCTTTGCAGCGAGTTCTTTTCCTGGGTTAAGAAGTTCGATACCAACGTTACGAGCGGAGCCGTCTTCCTTAGTTTCTACGAATACCCATAAATCTTTTGTCTTAGGATCCATAATTACGCCTCCTCCTTAAATAACATGACTCTCGGTGAGCTTGCCAACGAGAAGTTTAACTACATCTTCAGGTGTTTCAGCCTTGAGGATTTCTCCGCCAGCAGCAACTGGTGGTGTGAATGACTTTCTTACGAATGTCGGGGATCCCTTAAGACCGATCTTTGCATCGTCCATATCCGGATTGAATCCGTCGCCAAGAACTTCGATAACTGCCTTGTTTGCAGCCATCTTTCTCTTGATGGTCGGGAATCTTGGATCGAAGCTTGGCTTTGTGAATGTTACAACTGCCGGAGCCTTAATTGAAAGTACGAGATTTCCATCAGCGCCTTCCTTGAGAACTTCAAGCTTGTCGCCGTTCATTTCGCATTCGAGACCATTTGTGATCTGGCCATATCCGAGCCATTCTGCCATTTCTGGACCAACCTGTGCTGTATCTCCATCGATAGCCTGCTTGCCGCAGAAGATGAAGTCGAACTTGCCTTCAACTTTTTCGATTTCCTTTACAGCGTTGTAAAGAATGTAGGATGTTGCGAGTGTGTCGGAGCCTGCGAATGATCTGCCGCTAACGAGATAAGCCTTGTCAGCTGCGATTGCGAGGCATTCCTTGGAAACAGCCTTTGCTGCTTCTGGGCCCATTGTTACAACAACGATTTTAACTTCTGGGTCTTTGTCCTTAAGACGTGCTGCTGCTTCCAGAGCATAACCATCATATGGGTTAAGGATTGCTGGAACGCCATCACGGATAAGGGTGTTGGTTACAGGATCGATCTTAATCTCGGTCGTATCCGGAACCTGCTTTGCGCATACTAAGATGTTCATTTTTCCCTCCTAAAAATATTTAGTGTTTATAAGCATATATTTATGCGCAATTATTATATCACAAATACACATACAATAGTATATAGGAATGTGATTTTTTTCACACAATAGATAAAAACTTTAAGAAGACCACAATATGTAGTATAATTTATCCGATATGAAAAAATTTATTATTAAACATTTCGTAAAAAACCCTGATGATCTCAAATCTGTTGAGACCAGAGAGAGCTACGGCTCTGTCGCAGGCATAGTTGGAATCATCTCCAACCTCATATTATGCATTTTCAAAATTGGCTCCGGCATTATATTCGGCAGCATTGCAATCCTTGCTGATGGTATCAACAACCTTGCTGATGCCAGCGGATCCTTAATTACTTTAATCGGCTTTAAGCTTGCGGGAAGGAAGCCTGATAAGGATCATCCGTACGGACATGGACGCACTGAATATCTCGCGGGGCTTGTTGTTTCGGTAATGGTTCTCGTTATCGGTATTTCGCTGATGAAGACTTCCATTGAAAAAACAATACATCCGGAGGAGCTTGAGTTCAGTGTGCTCAGTATTGTGGTGCTTGTTGTCGCAATCGCAATTAAGCTGTGGCAGACAAGCTTTAATATGAGCATAGGCAAGATAATTGATTCTGATGCACTTTTGGCAACAGGCGCAGACAGCAGAAATGATGTAATTTCTACCTCTGCGGTTTTGCTGTCGGTAATTATCGGAAAGCTTTTCGGAATTAATTTGGACGGCCCTGTGGGCATTATCGTTGCGGGCTTTATTATCTGGAGCGGAATCGGGCTTGTTAAAGAGACTGTTGCTCCAATCCTCGGCCAGGCACCGGATCCGGAGCTTGTCCAAGAAATTGCTGACCTGCTTGAGTCCGAACCGAAGGTCCTCGGAATTCATGATCTAATCGTTCATGACTACGGTCCGGGTAGACTTTTCGCAAGCGTACACGCTGAGGTTGATGGCTTTGATAACATCTTTGAAATCCACGATTTTATTGATAATCTGGAGTATCAGTGCATGGATGAAATTGGTGTAATGCTGACCATTCACATGGATCCTGTTGATCCTAAGGACCCGGTAGTTGCCATGGCAAAGGAGTTTATCTCGGAAATCGTTCATTCTACCGAAGGCGTTGTCAATTTCCATGATGTTCGCGCTGTATCCGGTCCGACACATACGAATATAGTATTCGACATTGTTGTGGAATTTGACTGTAAGTATTCGGACGAAGAGCTGCAAAAGATTTTCAGCGATGGACTTAAATCGCATAATCCAAAATATAACTGCGTAATGAACATCGATCATAAGTATGCATAAATATGTACCATTCATGTTGATATATAATAATGTAGAATATTTTATTACAGATGATGAAATGACAGGCTGCTCAGTAAAATGAGCAGCTTTTGTATTTTTCGCTTGAACTTAGGCGCAGATGATAATATAATTGAAAGGCTATCGGGGTGTAGCGCAGTTGGTAGCGTGCTTGGTTCGGGACCAAGAGGCCATGGGTTCGAATCCCGTCACTCCGACCATGAATGTGAAAGGACAGGTATAGCCTGTCCTTTTCCATAGTTTGGCATAATTTCGCTTGGTTATCTATGAAAAATACAGCTGTAATTCCAAAAGATGAAGAGGCAAAGGTTCTGGGCTTGTTTGTAAAAGAGAAGTCTTTTTACAAGTCCTTTTTTGGCTTGCTGATAATAATAGCGCTCCAGCAGTTTGCGGCGCTGATGGTGAACCTTGTTGACAATCTCATGCTCGGCAGATACACCGAGCTTGCCCTCTCCGGAGCAACCCTCGTCAACCAGCTTCAATTTGTTCTTCAGCAGGTTGCATCGGGCGTAGGCCTTGGAATCGTCGTTTTGGCTTCTCAGTACTGGGGCCAGAAAAGAATTACTGAAATCAAAAAGATCATTTCAATCGGCATGAAATTCGGAATGCTGGCGGGCCTGGTATTCTTTGTGCTTGGACTCACAATTCCGACTCAGCTTCTTTCGCTTTTCACAAACGATCAGCAGGTTATCGCTGAGGGCGTTAAATACCTGAAAATAATGGTGTGGACCTATCCTCTTTTCGCAATGTCAAATACCCTTATGTATGCACTGCAAAGCGTCGAGACAGCCATGATAGGAACCATCATGTCTATCAGCACGATTATCATAAACTTCTGTTGCAATTATTGCCTTATCTACGGTAATCTCGGTGCGCCGGAGCTTGGAATCAGGGGCGCCGCTATCGCAACCGTGGTCAGCCGCAGCGTCGAGCTGATCCTGATACTCGTCTACGTTTTATTTATTGATAAGAAGCTCAAGCTTAAAATAAAGGATTTAATTTCATTTGACATGACCTTTATGAGCGACTATATCAAGGTCGCCGCTCCGGTCATCATTACAGGCTTTTTATGGGGCTTTGCTATGGCAGCGCAGACCGCAGTTCTTGGTCATATCAGTGCTTCGGTAATAGCCGCAAACAGCATCGCCGTAACCATATCCGAGCTCTTCGCGGTATTCGGCACATCCTGCGTTAATGTTTCATCTGTAATAATCGGAAAGACTATAGGCTCGGGTCAGCTTAGCAAAATCAGGGCATACACCAAGACCATGCAGGGCATTTTCATTTGCCTGGGTGTCAGCCTGGGTCTGCTGATTTTCATCTTCAGAAAGCCTCTTGTCGGCTTTTACAATATCTCGGATGAGACCCGCAGCCTGACTCTCAGTTTCCTGGCGATTCTCAGCGTTACATATATGGGTTCATGCTATGAATACCCCGTAATGAGCGGGATTATTGCCGGAGGCGGATCAACTAAATACGCGGCATGGATGGATAATCTTTTCATGTGGCTGTTCACAATTCCGCTATCCGTGCTGAGTGCCTATGTATTTGACTTCCCGCCGGTTGTGACCTATTGCTGCCTCAAGGCCGATCAGCTTATCAAATGCATTCCTAATGCCATTGTTGTAAACAGATTCAAGTGGGTAAAGATACTTACCAGAGAGTCCGAAAAATAAGTAATTTCATATTAAAAGCCAACACAGAGTTATTTTCTCGTAGAAAACTCTGTGTTTTTTTAATATTTAACTTGACATGCAAGCGATATTGTATTACTGTATTAATCGCTTAATACAGTTTTCAAAAAGGGGTATTTAAATGGAATGGAATTTCAGAAATGATTTACCGATTTACACACAGCTTATGGAACAACTAAGCCGTGCGATAGTCTCCGGCGAGCTGCTTCCCGGAGCTAAGCTTCCGTCTGTCCGTGATATGGCAATGGATGCGGGCGTAAATCCAAACACGGTGCAGCGGGCTCTTGCAGATCTTGAGCGCGAGGGGCTTGTGTTTTCTCAGCGGACATCCGGGCGCTATGTTACGGATGATGAGGCCTTGATAGGGGAAAGAAAAGAGGCCATGGCAGAGGAAATCGCAAGGCAGTTTGTTGATTCCATAAGCAGCTTGGGATTGGACAAGGAAGAGATTATTAAGGTAATTGAAAGGGTAAGGGGCAAATAAAATGGAGACATTAAAGTGCAGTGGACTCGGAAAGAGATACGGATCCACAAGGGTATTTGAAAACCTTAATCTAGAGCTCGAGGGCGGCCATATCGTCGGTCTGCTTGGGCCAAACGGCAGCGGAAAGACAACGCTGATAAAGCTTTGCTGCGGACTGCTGACTCCTGATGCAGGGGAAATCAAAATCGGAGGAGAAAAGATTGGTCCAAAGTCAAAAGCTATCACATCATATTTGCCGGAGCGTATGGCTCTGGCGGAATGGATGACCGCGGCGCAGGCAATGGATTATTACGCAGATTTCTTTGAGGATTTCAGCCGCAGCAGTGCGACTGAAATGATTCACAGCCTGGGACTTGATGAGAATCAGTCCATCAAGACAATGAGCAAGGGCACCAAGGAAAAGCTGCAGCTGATACTTACTATGAGCCGCAAGGCAAAGCTCTACTTGCTTGACGAACCGATTGGCGGCGTAGATCCTGCAACAAGAGATTATATTCTTAACACTATTATTAATAACTACAATCCTGAGGCAACTGTCCTGATTTCAACTCACCTTATCAGCGATGTTGAGCAGGTTCTCGACCAGGTTATTTTCCTGCGCGAGGGGAAAATCATTCTTCAGTCAGACGTTGATGATTTGCGCATGGAAAGAGGAAAGAGTATTGATGAGATCTTTAGGGAGGAATTCAGATGCTAGGGAAATTAATTAAGCATGAATTTAAGGCCACCGCAAGAATAATCTGGCCTATGTACGCCGGCATGGTTGTACTTGCACTTATCACAAGACTTGCCGCTATGCCGCTTCTTGACAGCCAGCACAGCTTCTTTATTAACGCTATCAGCATATTAATCATATTCCTGTTTGGGCTTTGCATGATAGCTCTGGCATTCATGCCACTGATAATAAGCGCAGTTCGCTTTAAAAAGAACATACTCGGCAGCGAGGGTTATTTAACCATGAGCCTTCCGGTCAACACAGATCAGGTGCTTTGCTCAAAGATGATTACGAGCCTTGTGTGGTATTTCGCAAGCGCGCTGCTCGGCCTTGCAATTATTCTGATGATGGTATTCTGGGGACAGGATATTCAGCTCTTTTCCGGAGGCATCGATCTTAAAGGCTTCTTCGAAGAGGCCGCAAGACTTTCTGCAGAAAACAAGAAAATTATTTGGAATGTAGTGCTTCTCATTACTGAGTTCGTTGTTGACGGCGTAATCCTAATCAACCTCGGAACGCTTATCGTCTATGCCTCCTATTCAATCGGCTATAGCGTCAACAAGCATAAGTCACTGCTGACTGTGGTATTATTCTTTGTGTTGTTCCACATTTCAAACTGGGTTTGTGTTTTGGGAATCTTCATCTTTGGCAGACAGAGCCAGAGGTGGATTGATTTCATGACCGGAGTAAACGGCCTTCAGAGCTTCCTCGCAGGCATGCTGCTTTTGATGCTGATATCAAGCGCAGTATTATACTTCATTACAAGATTCTTTATCACAAGAAAGCTGAACCTGGAGTAACAGTCTAATATGAAAAGCCCCGAGCGTTTTGCTCGGGGCTTTGTGTTATTCTTCGTCGCTATATTCAATCTGGTTGTTAAGCTCCAGATATCTTTCGCTGTCGTCATCTGTAAGGCTTTGAACCTCGCGGAGCTTTCTGTTAATTGCCTTGGTTCTCGTTCCGATCAGAGTATCAAGATCCTTTGAAGTCTGATTAAGATGCGTCTGCATCTTGACTGCAACCTCTTCGAATTTTTCAAACTCGGTTTTTACTGCACCAAGCAATGTCCAAACCTCGTCTGATCTCTTTTGGATCGCCAGGGTCCTGAAGCCCATCTGAAGGCTGTTAAGCAGCGCCGCCATAGTGCTTGGCCCCGCAACATTAACTCCATCCTTTTGAAGCTTTTCCAAAAGACCTCTGTTTACAACCTCTGCATACAGGCCCTCAAACGGAAGGAACATGATGCCGAAGTTTGTTGTATAAGGAACCGAAACGTATTTTTCCTTAATGTCCTTTGCTTCTTTTTTCAGCTCTGTTTCAAGAGCCTTATAAGCGGCCTCGATTTCGAGTCTGTCTCCGCCTTCCTGAGCCTCTATCAGCTGCTGATAGCGCTCTCCGGCGAACTTAGAGTCAATTGGCAAATATACACTGCCTTCGGAGCCCGGAAGCTTAACCGCAAACTCAACTCTTTCTGTGCTGCCCGGAACGGTTGCGACATTGGTTTCGTATTGCTCCGGCGAAAGAATTTCCTCGAGGATTGCGCCAAGCTGGATCTCGCCAAGTATTCCGCGGGTTTTAACTCCGGAGAGAACCTTCTTAAGGCCCCCGACGTCGCTGGCAAGATTCTTCATCTGGCCTATGCCCTCGTATACCTGTGCAAGCTGATCGCTGACTGTTTTAAAGGATTCGCTGATGCGCTTTTCGAGGGTTGTCTGAAGCTTTTCATCTACAGTGCCCTTGATCTCATCAAGCTTTTTACTGTTTTCATCACGGACGTCTCTGAGGCTGTCGCTCATGCTGTTTCTGATTTTTTCCAGAGCATCCTTGTTGCTGGACTCCAGAGATTCCATGCGTCTGTATATAGTTTCAAGACGATCGTTCATATCGTCCTGCATTTGGTCTATGAGCTTTACCTCATTGTCGTTCATGCTGCGCTGGATTTCTCCGAAATGATCGAATCTGTCGTTTTGGTGATCCTGGCGTTCTTTTATTTGATCACCAATAAGCTCGAGATTCTTTTGGTTACCGTCATTGATGTTGTTTACAATTCCGATAATATCATTTCGGAGAGCTGCGTTCTGGCTTGCGATATCCGCCTTTACGGCGTCTGTAATGTCTTCTGCTCTGTCTCTTGAATTGCTCTTTATCAGAACAATCAGAAGCAGAATAATAGTTATAGCCAGTAATACTATTGTCAATATTTCCACGTTACTCTCCTTTGCACATATGTTCTTTTATCTATTATAGCATAAAAAACAGCAAAAGAGATTTGAAACTAATTATTGAGTATTTCGAGGACTGTATTCTTTTGATCTTTAATTTTCTTTTTGAATAAGAAATAATGAACAAATCCCAAGACAGCTATTGCCGGAGATATAGCCATGAAAACAATTCCGAACTTAACTACTTCGGGATTGTCAATAAACTCGAACATACCTATTCCTGCGGCAAAGACAGAAATAGCTGTTCTTATATAGGCTAAAAGAGATTGCGTGTTAGTTAAAGATGTACGATCAAAGGCCATTTCGGTTCTTACCTTGGCCATGTTGGTTTGTTCGATAGTCAGCCCAAGCTTTTTGTCTTCCATTTTCCATTTCCTCTGCTGAGATCCCCACCTCAGTTTTCTAAATGTTATAATAACAGAAAAAATGGAATGATACAAGATGAAACATGTTGAAAATAATTGCTCACTAATTACTTTTTTAACACTGTAGGGCATAATCCCACTTAAAAAAATTATTCAAATCCGCAAAACCTGATATCGTTTATTTTTCAATGCATCCACGCGTAGGGTGTATGAGATGGGACAGAAAAGTGCAAATAAAAGCCTTGATTTAAATAGCTCAAATCCGTATAATTACAGTGTATTGTTATAAAGAATTCCAATTTATAATCTTAAAACAGGAGGAATTAGTCTTGCAGCTTGGAAAAAGACCTGTATGGCAAACAACACTGATTTACATAGGACTCATCCTTGTATGTTTATTTTTCTTAATGCCTCTTTTGTGGATACTGAGAACATCTCTTATCACAAAGGCTGAAGCATATCAGATTCCACCGAACTTTAACGTTGCATTGACATTAGAGAACTATATAGAAGTTATTTCAGATAACGGCTTCGGCAGATATTATCTGAACAGCGCTATAGTTGCTCTTATCTCTACAGTTCTTTCTGTAGTGCTTGGTGCGATGTCTTCATATTGGCTTTCAAGACAGCCGGGCAATATGACCGGTGCTAAGCTTGCGATTCTTGCAACTCAGATGATTCCGCCAATTGTACTTGTTATTCCTATTAATACTATGATCAGATCCGTCGGACTTAATGACACCTGGATGGCTCTGGTTCTTGCATATCTTACATTTAATCTTCCTTATGTTATTTGGATGCTCCTGGGCTTCTATGATAATGTCTCGAAAGAGCTTGATGAGGCGAGCGCCATTGACGGCTGTAGCTCGCTGCAGACCTTCTTTAAAGTTATTTTCCCGCTTATTGCTCCGGGCATGATGGCAACAGCCGTATACAGCTTCCTTGTCAGCTGGAACGAATTCGTATTCGCGCTTGTTCTTTCCGGAAATGCCACCAGAACAATACCGGTTGCTATTGCCGCACTTGAAACACAAAACGGTGTAAAGATCGCTGAGCTTTGCGCATCAACAATACTCGCAATTCTCCCAATCGTTCTTCTTTCTTCATTTATTAAGAAGTACCTGGTTAACGGCCTTACATTCGGTTCAATTAAATAGGTTGGTTTCTGCACAATGCAGATTCAATATATTAAGAATATGTTAATTCTATGGAGGAACAAAAAAATGAAAAAGATTTTAGCAGTTCTTCTCGCACTCGCAATGATTTTCTCAATGACAGCATGCGGAAACAAGAAGGGTGAAGAAGTTGCTGAGACAAAGACTCTCAAGATCCTTATGGAAGACCTGAACGCAACAGATCAGGTTCTCGCTGTACTCGACGAATTCGAAGCACAGACAGGAATTAAGGTTGAAGCAGAAGTTATCAACTATGCTACAATGCACGATAAGCTCGTTACACAGCTTACAGCATCAACAAGCGATTATGACGTACTCGTAGTAGACTGCTACTGGGTAGGCGAATTCGCTGAAGCTGGTTGGATGGAACCACTTGATTCTTACATTGAAAGAGATGGATTCGATACATCCGTATATCTCGACACAATGATGGAAATGGTTGGAGAACTTGATGGCGTTACATACGAACTCCCGTTCTACAACTACATGATGGCTCTTATTTATCGTCCTGACGTATTTGCAGATGAGGGACTCCACGCTGCATATCAGGAAAAGTATGGTACAGATTTCGTAATGCCATGCGCAACACTTGCAGAATACGTTCAGATTGTTGAATTCGTAACAGAATACAACAAGGCTCAGGGCGTAGAAATGTACGGTACAGTACAGCAGGCAGGCCGTGGTGACCCGATCGCTGTAGAATTCTGCAACTACATGTATTCCAACGGTGGTGACTTCTATGATAAGAACGGAAACATCACAGTTAATAATCCGGAAGTTGTTGAAGCCCTCGAGCTTTACGTAGATGCAGTTAATAACGCATCTCCGGCAGGCGCTGCAGGATTCAACCTTGATGACGCTCAGGCTGTATACTTCTCAGGCAAGGCTGCATCATTCGTATCCTACAACACATTCATGCCAATCCTTGACGATCCTTCACAGTCACAGATTTGCGGACTTAGTGAAATCGCTAATATCCCTGGCGGACACGCACTCAACGGTGGTTGGGGTTGGGCTATTCCAAGCAACGCAAAGGATAAGGATGCTTCTTGGGAATTCATCAAGTTCATCGAAAGCCACGACATCGCTAAGAAGCGTGCTCTCGGCGGATCCGCTCCTACACGTACAGACATCTTCCAGGATGCAGACATCCAGGCACAGTATCCGTACTATGACACAGTTCTCGACATCATGTCAGAAGCTGTAATGCTTCCAATCATGCCGGATTCAACCGCATTAATGGAAATCTTCGGCAGAGAATTAAGTGAAGCTGTATCCGGAGCTAAGACAGCTCAGGAAGCTCTTGATCAGGTTGCTCTCGAAATGAAGGACCTCAAGAGATAGTTAGACGTTTAATTACTACCTTTCTATGTCACCGGTGGATTAAGCCACCGGTGGCATAGAGAAATTTGGAGGAACTATATGTTATCCGATAGAAGAAAGAATATTGCAATATTCCTTTTACCGTCTTTGGTAATGCTTATTGTTACAGTAGTCGTACCATTGCTTTATTCTTTTGCAACAAGCTTCTTTTCTTTAGACCTTAAATATAAGGGCTGGGGCGAATTTGTAGGCCTCGGAAATTATTTTTCAGCTCTGAAGGATCAATATTTCATGGGTTCAATTAAGACCACAGTAATATTCTCTGTTATTGTAGTAGCTATTGAATTCATTGTGGGTTTTGCAATTGCATTACTCTTTAACACAAATGTTAAGGGAAAGAATTTCTTCTTCTCTATTGTAATCATCCCTATGATGATTACACCTGTTGCAGTAGGTCTTACTTGGAGACTTCTCCTGCACAGTACACTTGGCGTAGTAAATTGGTTTCTGTCACTCCTCGGAATTGCCGGAAAAGCATGGCTCGCAGATAATGCAACCGCTCTGGCAACAGTAATATTCATCGATGTATGGCAGCAAATTTCATATATGGTACTGGTGCTTCTCGCCGGTCTCGTTTCACTTCCAAAGGAACCTTATGAGGCCGCAAGCATTGACGGAGCTTCAAAGTGGCAAAGCTTTAAGTTCATCACAATGCCGCTTATGGCACCTACCTTCCTCGTAGCTATTCTTCTTCGTTTAATTACCGCATTTAAGACCTACGATCTTATCTACGTACTCACAAAGGGTGGCCCGGGAACATCAACAGAAGTTGTAAGTTATTATATTTATAAGACAGCATTTACTCATCTGAAGACAAGTAAGGCTGCAGCAATGTCATTTATCTTGCTGATAATTCTTATTCCGGTAAGTTATATCGCAACACGAATTCTTAAGAACAGAAATGAAGGTTAACGGACTATGGCAACAGTAACATTAAAAGGAATTAAAAAGATTTACCCACTTAGCGATGATGATAAGAAAAAGGGTAAGAAGGGCCTCTTTAAAAAGCATGAAGAGGAAATCGAACACGAAGAGAAAGTCAACCTTCAGATTACCGATCAGGGAACAGTTGCAGTTCAGGAATTCAATCTTGATATCGCAGACAAAGAATTTATTGTTCTCGTAGGTCCATCAGGCTGCGGAAAATCAACAACTCTTCGTATGATCGCAGGCCTTGAAACTATTTCAGAAGGTGAACTTTATATCGATGGTCAGCTTGTAAACAACAAGCCACCAAAGGACAGAGATATAGCAATGGTTTTCCAGAACTATGCTCTTTATCCTCATATGTCAGTATATGATAACCTTGCATTCGCTCTGAAGATCAGAAAGACTCCAAAGGATATCATTGATAAGAAGGTTAGAGATGCCGCAGAAATCCTCGGTATCACAGAATATCTTCACAGAAAGCCAAAGGCACTCTCCGGCGGACAGAGACAGCGTGTAGCAATCGGCAGAGCTATCGTTCGTGAGCCACAGGTATTCCTTATGGACGAGCCTCTTTCCAACCTTGATGCTAAGCTGCGTAACCAGATGCGTGCTGAAATCATTAAGCTCCGTCAGCGTATTGATACAACCTTTATTTACGTAACACACGACCAGACAGAAGCTATGACTCTTGGTGACAGAATTGTTATTATGAAGGATGGTTTCATTCAGCAGATCGGTACTCCGTACGAAGTATTCCATCACCCTGCAAACCTCTTCGTAGCAGGCTTCATCGGAACACCTCAGATGAACTTCTTCAAGACAGAGCTCGCAGAAGAAAATGGACAGTATTATGTTCCTCTCTTCGGAGTTAAGTTCCCTATGGATGCGGCACACATGGAGCAGATTAAAGAAAAGGGTATTAAGCCTCAGGAAATTACCATGGGTATCAGACCTGAAGACGTATCCATTTGCTATGAGGGTGGCGTAGAAGCAACAGTAGATGTATGCGAAATGATGGGTTCATCACTTCACATTCACACCACAATTGAGGATAAGGAAATCGTTGTTATCGCTCAGTCAAAAGAGCTTCCTGAAGACAAGCAGCTTGGATTCGCTCACGGTGATAAGATTAGACTTCACTTCGACGGACACGTTCTGCATCTCTTCGGACTTGATGAAAAGAACTTATTCTAAAAGAAATAATGAATTAAAGAATTTCGCGGATCAGCTTTTCCAGAGCATCCGCGATTTTTTTATGCTCGGAATTAATCATATGAAGACCGTCAATATTTGATGCCTTCGCAACGCTTGCGGCATCAAAGAAATACGCATCAAATCTCTCTGCTACGGCTTTAATTCTGCCGCCTAGATCCTTGGATCTGTCGATGGACTCCTGGTTAAATTCTTCTCCGGCCTTAAGTACGGTTTTGCCAACATGAATCGGGGAAACTAACAGGATCTTTGGAACCTGCTGGTTTTCAGCGGCGCAGATATTTCTGATTTTATTGCAGTAAAGCCCCAGTGCTTCTGCGCTTGCGTAATTTGAGCTTGGAAGATAGTCCTTAAAGTCGTTGGTTCCAAGCATAATTATTACGAGATCAAGAGGGCTCTGGCTGAGAACTGCCGAGTCTAGGCTCTTGTATCCGTTTCTGTCAATGCAAATGGGATCATCGTATATAGTTGTTCTGCTGTTGAGCCCGTTTTCGATGATTTTGTAATCGCTGCCAAGCTGCTTTTGAAGCAGGCCTGTCCATCTTGTATCTATATCATGACGCTGCGCTTGTGATCCGGGAATATAGCCCCATGTGTTGGAATCGCCGTAGCATAAAATATTCTTCATAACTAATCCTTTCTCTGATTTTGAGCAATAGCCTTTGGAACCGCAAACAGGATGATAAAGAATCCTATTAATGCGAAGAATACGGATGATTTAAGCATGAATCTGAGTCCGAAGCCTGTGATAAACAGACCTCCGAAGAGATTCCCCACAGCAAGCCCGAGTGAATAAGCCGCTGTAATGGTGGACTGACCCTTAACCATGTCCTTGTTATCTATGCATTCCCTCGCATAGTACATTTGCACCGGAGAGATGAATACGTAAGATACAGCCTGCATCAGCTCGATTAAAACTACGTGGAAGCTCATGCTTGCAAGCACAAAGAGCAGCATTTTTACCACATAGAAGAAGCCTCCGAGGCACATTATCTTATAGGATCCGAACTTCTTGTGCAGTCTTCCGAATACTATCATTGCCGGAGCCTCGATAACTGTGGCAAACAGCAGCGCCAGGCCGACTGTTGAGCTGTCTCCGCCGAGAGGCCTTACTATCTCGATAAGATAGTTTTCGGTCATTATGTGTACGAGTGAGCAGAACAGAATGCCTACAATTGAAGCGCAGTACCAGCGGTATTTTTTAATAAACTGGATAAGACTTGAGCTTTCGGTTGCACTTACCTTTATTTTAACATCTCCGGCCGGAGTTTTCGGATAGGAAATGCAAACAAATGCGTAAATGATTGTGGTAACTATTGAAATAATAGGCATCCAGTCGATGCTGTAATGCTGCATGACAAAGCCGATTATTGGGGACGCGATTGCAAAGCCTATTGCTCCGGCGGCACGTCCGGCTTCATAGTTTATATTCCACATGCGTATGCTGTAGTAGACGCTGATTGAGTTAAGCAGAGGAATTTGCATGTCCATTACGCAAATTGCTATTACGTAAACGACAGAAAATACGAGCTTTGGCAAATCAAACAGGGCTATAAGCAGGAAGCAAAGCCCGCTGAGCAGGGCCATGCCTGCCATGATAGCCGGAAGAACGTTTTTTGTAGCCTTGTCTACGTAGTCTGCGAGGAATGGCTGGAATAAAAATGACAGGAAATTCCCGAGGAACAGTATTACACCGATATAAGCCGCGGAATATCCCTTGCCGAGCATAAAGGTCGCAGCAAAAGAGAACATGCCACAGTACGCGAGCCAGTAGCATGCTTGACTTAAAACATATTTAAATGTCAGGTTTTTTTTCGTCATAAAAACCGGAATATATTAATGTACGTTTTCTTTTCTTAAATTTTATCACAATTATTTGAGTGAAACAATATGAAACATATTGAAAAAAAGTGCTCATAGTAATATAATTGAATCAATAAAAGACTAGAAGTCACATATTTTAATTTTTTGTAATGAATAAGGAGAATAAAAATGAGTTGGTTACAAGAAACATTTAATGTAGAAAAGCCTATTATCGCTATGTGTCATCTTCAGGCAATGCCTGGTGATCCTTACTTTGACGCTGCAAAGGGTATGAAGGACGTTGTTGAAAAAGGTAAGCACGACCTGGAAGCTCTTCAGGAAGGCGGAGTAGATGGAATCATGTTCTCTAACGAATTCTCACTTCCATATCTCACAAAAGTTAAGCCGGAAACAGTTGCTGCAATGGCAAGAGTAGTTGGCGAACTTATGCATGAAATTTCAGTTCCTTACGGCGTTAACTGCCTCTGGGATCCTATTGCCTCCATCGATCTTGCTGCAGCAGTAGATGCAAAGTTCATCCGCGAAATCATGACAGGTGTTTACGCTTCTGACTTCGGTCTCTGGAATACAAACGTAGGCGAAACAGTTCGCCACAAGCACGAGCTTGGTCTTGATAACTTAAAGCTTCTCTTCAACATCGTTCCTGAAGCAGCTCGTTATCTTGCAGACAGAAGCATGGCTGATATTGCTAAGTCAACAGAATTCAACAACAAGCCGGATGCAATCTGCGTATCAGGACTCACAGCTGGTTCAGAAACAGATACACAGGCACTCAAGGTTGTTAAGGATTCCGTAAAGCGCACACCGATTCTTGTTAACACAGGATGCAACAAGGACAACATCGTTCGTCAGCTTTCAGTAGCAGACGGTGCAGTTTGCGCAACAACATTCAAGTTTGACGGCGTATTCGAAAACCTCGTAGATGTTAACCGTGTAAAGGAATTCATGGGCGTTGTTAAGGAATTCCGTAAGACACTCTAATAAATTATGATTAAAGCAGAACGTTGGGAAACTATTGAAAAGCATTTGGAAACCGCAGGTTATGCCTCGGTTTCCGAATTAATGAGTTTAACGGATTCGTCAAGGGCAACCACGAGAAGAGATCTTGATTCCCTTGCTGAGGCAGGCAGACTTTCCCTTACTCACGGCGGCGCAGTATCAATCTTTCAGAAGGCTCCAATCGAAGGCAGCTACGAAGAAAAGATTGTATCCAATGCTGATGAAAAGGACAGAATTGCAAGGCTTGCAGCCAGCATGATTAAGCCGGGCGATAAGGTCTTCGTAGACTCCGGAACAACCACCTTCAAGATAGTTCCTTATCTCAGCAAAATTGAAAATCTGACCGTAATAACCAATGATGTAAATATCGCATCAAGGCTTTACAACATGTCAAACATCAGCATGGTTATTTTGGGCGGAGTAGTAAGACCGGGATATTGTTCAATTATAGGATATTCCGCAGAGATGCAGGCCAAGGAAATGAACGCAGATATCTGCTTCGTTGGTACAGACTACATCAATGAAAAGGGAATATACATTTCCAATCTTGATGAGGTTGGAATCAAGACCAGTATCATGAGTAACTCAAGCAAGATTGTGGTCCTTTGCGATCACAGCAAGATGGGGCTCGAGGGCTTCGCAAGAATTAATACTCTTGAGAATCTTGATATGGTAATTACGGGTAAGGAATCTTTAAAGAATCCCAAAACTGCAAAAATGGAAACAAAATGTAAGTTTATGTTCGCATAGACTTTGATAAATCGGAGGTAACAGAATGGAAAAATATGCTCTTGGTATAGACATCGGAACCACATCGGTAAAGGTAGTTCTGATCTCATCAAGTGGCCGTATGGTTTGTGAATCAAATCAGGCACACAACCTTCTTTCACTTCATCGTAACTGGGCAGAAGAAAATGCAGACGAGTGGTGGCAGAATGTAATCGATGCCGTAAAGGATATCGCAAATCAGGCGCCAGACAAGATGAAGGACATCGTCTCAATTGGCTGCAGCGGCATGGTTCCTGCAATTGTTTTACTTGATAAGGACGGAAATGTATTGAGAAATACAATTCAGCAAAACGATTCAAGATGCATCGAGCAGATTGATTACTTATCAAAGAAAATTGACCAAGATGAGCTTTTCGCTAAGACAGGCGGAAGGACAAACCAGCAGCACATTCTTCCAAGACTCCTTTGGGTAAAAGAAAATGAGCCTGAAGTCTGGGGAAAAGTTGACTGTGTAATGGGCTCGTATGACTATATCGCTTACAAGCTCTCTGGTATCAAGACACTCGAATTAAACTGGGCCGCTGAAAGCGGATGCTATGATATCAGAGAACGTAAGTGGTTAGTCGATCAGATTGAACTTTGCGGAATGAATCCTGCAATGCTTCCTAAGGTAAATGATCCTATGGAAGTAATCGGACAGACACTTCCTGAAATGGAAGAGCTTATGGGTCTTCCGGGCGGCATCAATATCATTGGTGGCAGCGCAGATCACGTTGCATCAACACTTGCTGCAGGAATTCTTGACGAAGGCGATCTTCTCATTAAGTTCGGTGGTGCCGGAGATATCCTCTACTGCACAGAAGAGCTTAAGACAAGTGATAAATTATTCTTTGACTATCATGACCTCCCTGGTAAGTATCTCTTAAACGGATGCATGGCTTCCAGCGGATCACTCGTAAAGTGGTTTACTCATGATATTCTCAAGTCAGATGACAAGGACATTTTAAAGAAACTTGATAAGGAAGCAGCAGAGCTCCCACCTGCATCTGATGGATTAATCATCCTTCCATACTTCCTCGGAGAAAAGACTCCGATCTTCGATCCTTCTGCAAGAGGAATTATGTTTGGACTTACACTCAGCCATGGATATGCACATATCTTCAAGGCTATTATGGAATCTGTTGTATACGGCTTCAGACATCACGTAGACGAACTCAAGGCTATGGGATATGAACCACAGCAGATTATCGCAAGTGACGGCGGCGCAAAGAGCCCGCTCTGGTGCCAGATTTCTGCTGATATTCTCGGCAAGGAAATCAAGGCATATCCTAGCCATCCGGGCTCAGGACTGGGCGTTGCATTTGTTGCAGGTATGAGCGCAGGCCTCTTCACTGATTGGAGTCAGATTACAAGCTTCCTCGATGACTATAAGACATACACTCCGAATCCGGAAGCTGTAAAGGTATATGACAAAGCTTATCAAATCTATCGCAGACTCTATCCTGAATTAAAGGAAGACTGCAGCTTACTCGAGGAATTATATAAATAAAAGGAGAAATACTATGCTTCAGAACGAAGGACAGATTGCATTTATCACAGGCGCAGGCGGCGGAATCGGTCGCGCAATCGCACAGAAATTTGCTGAGTTTGGTTGCTCAGTTATCGTTGCTGACCTTAATCTTAAGGGAGCAGAAGAAACAGTATCAATGCTTGCTAACCCAACAGGTAAGGCAAAGCACGCTGCTATTACAATCGATGTTACAAAGAAGGCTGACGTAGTTGAAAAGCTTAACTGGGTTAAGGAAAACTACGGCAAGCTCGATATTCTTATGAACAACGCAGGTGTATCCACAATGCACCGCCTCGTTGATCTTACAGAAGAAGAATGGGATTTCAACTTCAACGTAAACACAAAGGGCGTATTCCTCGTATCACAGGCTGCTGCTCCTCTCATCGTTGAAGGTGGACGCATTGTTAATACATGCTCCATGGCTGCTGTTAAGCCGGACCCAACACTTCCACACTACACAGCTTCCAAGTTCGCAGTACTCGGACTTACAAAGGCTATGGCACTTGAATTCGCTGCAAGAAAGATCACTGTTAACTGCGTTTGCCCAGGCTGGGTAAAGACACCGATGCAGGACAGAGAAATTGTTTGGGAAGGCGAAATGAAGGGAATGGCTCCGGAAGACGTAAGACAGAGCTATATCGACAACACACCGCTCGGAAGACTTTGCTATCCTGAAGACGTTGCTGATGTTGTTGGATTCCTCGTATCACCACAGGCTCAGTTCCTCACAGGCGAGGCACTTGACGTTGCAGGTGGCGCACAGCTTTAATATTGTTTTTTTAGGAGATGTCTGCTAATCAAAAATTGCAGACCTCACCTTTTCGTTTATTTACATGTCTGCAAATAGGGAGGCAAACATAAATGGCAAGAGTAGTTGCTAATGGAGTTGAAAAGGATATTGACCTTTTCGTATTTGATAAAGACGGTCTCATGTTCAAGACCCAGGGCTTCTGGGCCGAGATCGGAAATAGACGCATGTTCTATTTAAAGAAGTATCTCAATGATGCCGCACTTAAGGAATGGGCAAGAGTATTCGGACTTACACTTAATGAACAGGGTGAAGTAACTTATACAGATCCTAAGGGAATTCTTGCAGTTGCCGCTCCGAGAGAAGAAGTAGTTGTTACCGCAGGACTCATCGTTCAGGCTAATAACATTCAGTGGGATACAGCACTTAATTATGCACACTCAGTATTTAAGGATGCTGATGACAACTTCCAGCTTGCAAAGGCTCTGGTTCCGCAAAAAGGCTTCCCTGAAATCTTCGCAAGACTTCGTGCTGTTGGTATCAAATACGCAATCGCAACATCAGACACTATTCCAAGAGCACAGCAGTCAATGGAGCTCTTCGGAGAAGTACCTCCTGAAGTAATCGTAGTTTCAGACATGGTTAAGAGAGGAAAGCCGGCACCTGATATGCTCGTTCTCGCAGCAGAAAAGTGCGGAGTTCCACTCGACAAGACAGTTATGATAGGTGATTCCTTTGTTGACGTAAAGATGGCATTTGATGCCGGAGCTGCAATGGGTATCGGCATTCCTGAAACAGAGGAAATGCGTGAAGAGATGAAGCCGTATACCAAGGCAATCGTTGACAGTTTGGACGATATTATATTAGGATAGTTAATTATAGCCACTCGTATAAAATCTGCGTAGTGCAGAATCGGAGAAAAAATGAGTAATAATATTTCAATCAAACATGCAGTTAAAGCATATGGCTCAAATGCCCCGGTAATTCCGGATCTCAGCGTTGAGATTAATGGAGGCGAATTCTTTACTCTGCTTGGACCTTCCGGATGCGGAAAGACAACACTGCTTAGAATGATCGCCGGATTTAACAGCATCGAGGGTGGTGACTTTTATTTTAACGAAACAAGAATTAACGACCTCGATCCTGCAAAGAGAAACATAGGTATGGTATTCCAGAACTATGCTATCTTCCCGCATCTCACAGTTCGCAAGAACGTAGAGTTTGGTCTTAAATATAAGAAGTTCCCGAAGGAACAGATTAAGGATATCGCAGACAAGTTCATGAAGCTTATGCAGATTGATCAGTATGCAGACAGACTCCCTGAAAACCTTTCCGGTGGACAGCAGCAGAGAGTCGCTCTGGCAAGAGCTCTTTGTATCGAGCCTGACGTACTTCTCATGGACGAGCCTCTTTCAAACCTCGACGCAAAACTGAGAGTTGAAATGCGTTCGGTAATCAAGGATATCCAGAAGGAAATCGGAATCACCACAGTATATGTAACACACGATCAGGAAGAAGCTATGGCTGTTTCCGACAGAATCGCTGTTATGAATGCCGGAGTTATCCAGCACATAGGAACCCCGAAGAATATTTACCAGAGACCATCCAATTTGTTCGTATCAACCTTCATTGGAAGATCAAACGTAATCGAAGGAAAGCTTATTGCTGAAGGCGGCAAGACATATATCGAAACAAAGTGCGGATATCGCGCTGAAATGACTAACGTTCTTGATGAACAGAAGGTCAGCCAGGACATTATCCTTTCAATCAGACCTGAAGAGTTTATTCTCGACAGAAACGCATCTGAGGGTATTGCCGCAACAGTAAATTCCTGCGTATTCCTCGGACTTAACACTCACTACTTCGTAACCCTGTCATCAGGCGAAGATGTAGTAATTATCCAGGAATCATCAATTGACAGCACAATTGAACCTGGTACACAAATCAAGCTTACATTAAATACAGATAAACTAAACATTTTCTCAAAAGAAACAGAACGCAACTTACTCAAGGGCGTACAGAACGATTGCATTCTGTAGGGGGAATTATGGCTAAGAAACGCTTTGATGGATGGTTCATTCTATCCATAGTAATGTTTGTAGCTTTCATGTTCATACTGGTTTATCCGATGTTCGGACTTTTAAAGCAGTCCGTCATCATGCCGGATGGAAGCTTCTCGCTTGAAGAATTCCAGAAATTCTTCTCGCACTCATACTATACTCAAACAATACTAAACAGTTTTAAGATAACAATAACTACAACATTTTTATCTTTGCTGCTTGGTGTTCCTTTCGCATACTTTTATTCTTTCTACAAGATTAAAGGTTCAAAGCTGTTGTTTGTAGTAAGTATTCTGTGCTGCATGTCAGCACCTTTCCTTGGCGCATATTCATGGATCATGCTCCTCGGAAGAAGTGGCGTAATCACAAAGTTCCTCAAGGCAACCTTCGGAATCGTGCTTCCGAGCATTTACGGTTTCAGAGGCGTTGTTCTTTCTCAGGTTTTGAACTATTTCCCGCTCGTATTTATTTATATGAACGGTGCATTTAGAAATACTGACAGCACTCTTATGGAGGCCGCTGAGAACATGGGCTGCACAGGTATTAAGAGACTGTTCAAGATAGTTCTTAATCTTTCAATGCCTACACTGCTTGCATCTACTCTTATGGTATTCATGCAGTCATTCTCAGACTTCGGTACACCATCAACACTCGGTGAAGATTACAAGACCTTCCTTGTTCTTCTTTATAACGAGTACCTCGGTGAAACCGGCCAGGACTATAACTACGCCGCAGCACTTGCTATCATCGCCGTAGTTCTCGCAGGAATCGTATTCTTCCTCCAGAAATGGGCAACAAGCAAGTACAAGTTCTCAATCAACGCACTGCATCCTGTACAGAAAAAGGATCCAAAGGGAATCCTCGCAGTAATCATTTATGTATACTGCTATCTCCTTTGCGCTATAGCTATTCTGCCACAGGCATACGTTGTATTCCTCAGCTTCAGAAACTGCAAGGGCTCTGTTTGGGGAAAGGGACTTTCATTCAACAACTATGCAAACGCAATGAAGAAAAAGCTTGTTCTCGCATCGAGAAACAGCATCCTCATGGGCGTATTTGCATTAGTAATAATCATTGTTATCGCAGTACTGATTGCATACCTGGTTGTTCGTCGTTCTAACGCACTCAACCATCTGATTGACTCCTGCTCAATGCTCCCGTACATTATGCCGGGCGCAGTAATCGGTATTGCACTTATCATTGCATTCGGTAAGAAGCCATTCGCTCTTACAGGTACAATGATTATCATGATTCTATCGTTTGTAATACGAAGGATGCCGTACACGATAAGGTCGGCGACGGCGACGTTGATGCATATACCGGAGAGTATAGAAGAGGCTGCAATCAGCCTTGGTGCATCAAAGCTCGCAACCTTTGTTAAGGTAACTGTACCTATGATGTCCAGCGGAATTCTTTCCGGAGCCATCCTCAGCTGGGTTGCTATCGTAACAGAACTTTCAAGCTCTGTAATTCTTTACAGTAACAGAACGACAACGCTTACGATGCAGGCCTATGTATACATTGGCCGTGGAGAATATGGTACAGCCGCCGCATTTGCTGCTATTCTTAACGTAATTACTACAATTTCCCTACTTATATATATGAGAATAAGCAAATCCGAGGACAATGTTAAATTATAAATTAATTGTTCCATACGCTGAAAAGAGCGTATAATTAAAGGGCAGGTATTAATGACGGAAGTCAATAATATATTAGAATAGTTATTCTTTATTGAGGAGGAAAAAAATGAAGAAATTATTAGCAGTTCTTTTAGCTCTCTCCATGATCCTTTGCTTCGCAGCATGTGGAGACAAGCAGCAGGAACAGGCAGCTCCGGCAGCTGATGAAACATCAATCAGTGGTCCACTCGTTCTTTACACACCGATGACAGAGTCTGATATTGATGCACTTCTTACATGCTTCGGTCAGGTATATCCTGATGTAGAAGTTGAAATCGTATCCGGATCTATCGGAGAACTCACAGCTAAGATTACAGCTGAAAAAGACAACCCACAGGGCGACCTCGTTTGGGGTGGTGCACAGGATTCCGACGGCGAAACATATGCTGACATTTATGAAGCATGGATTTCAGATTATTGCAAAGACAATCTTTCTGACTATGTATCCTGCAACACATACTACAGCATCAACCACCTTTCACCGGTTTGCTTCTGCGTAAACCTTGAGCTCGAAAAGGAACTCGGACTTGACATTCAGTCATACGAAGACCTTCTTGACCCAGCTCTTAAGGGCAAGGTTATCATCTCTGATCCTAACAGCTCATCCGCAGCTTGGAACAACCTCTGCAACTTCATGGCTGTTTATGGATATGACACAGACGAAGCTTGGGATTACATCGCTAAGTTCATGGAAAATGTAGTAATCGTTGAAAAGTCATCAATGTGCTTCAACTCCATCAATGATGGTGAATACGTTGTTGGTCTTACATACGAAGACGGCGCTGTAAAGCTTCTCCAGAACGGTTCTACAGCAGTAGAAATGAGATACCCGACAAACGGAACATCCGCTTCCGCATTCGCTGCAGCAGTTATCAAGAACGCTCCACACATGGACGCTGCTAAGGCTATGGTAGACTTCATCTGCTCACCGGAAGGACAGACAATGATGGCTGAATACATGGAAGGAACACTTCGTTTCACAAATACAAAGTACACAGTTCCTGCAAATTCATGGCTCCCAGATTCATCAGAGCTTAAGTGGGTTTCCAGACCAGTTACTGAACTCACAGAAAACAAGGAAGCTATCCTTGAGCACTGGAACGAACTCCTTACAGAAGTTCAGAAGTAATTTATAAAGATTACATAAAAATAAAAGGCTCTTCATTTTGAAGAGCCTTTTTGATTTTTCGATTAGATTCTTTTTCCGTCAATATAGACTGCTTTTACCTTTAGATCTTTATCAATAATTACGAAGTCAGCAGCCTTATTCTTTTCAAGTGATCCTATTTCTTTGTCCATCTTGATCGCCTTTGCCGGGGCCATAGTTGCAGCATAGACTGCCTTTTCAAGTGGAACTCCGAAGCTTACAGTCCTGCGCAGACCCTCCATTAAGTGAATACTGCTTCCCGCAAGGGTATCGGTTCCTGACAGGCAAGCCTTTCCGTTTTTCATTGTAATCGGTTGCCCTCCGAGCTCGTAATCTCCGTCAGGCATTCCTGCGCAGCGCAGGGAGTCCGATATCAGACACAGTTTTTCACCAAAGAGCTTTGAGGTAAGCCTTACAACGCTTGGGTGAATGTGAAAGCCATCTGTTATCAGTTCTACGCTTGCGCCGCAGTCAAGAGCGGCGGCAATTACTCCGGGAGCCCTGTGAAGCAGCCCCGGCATTCCGTTATAGAGGTGGGTTGCGTGGCTTGCACCTGCCTTATACGCGGCCATTGCGGTATCGTAATCAGCTGTTGTGTGTCCTATGGATACAGTACATATCTTTGAGACCTTTTCGATAAACCCAATTGCCCCTTCTTCCTCCGGAGCAACTGTGATTAGCTTTACTATTCCGCCACAAGCTTCGTTAAGTCGCATAAACATATCTACATCCGGAGCATGAAGATTGTCTTCGTTTTGAGCTCCTTTTTTCGCACGGCTGAGGAAGGGCCCTTCAAGGTTGATTCCCGCAAGCTTTGCCCCATCCGAAGGACGCTTGTAGCTTGCGATAGCCTTAACGGCCTTGCATAGTACCGGCTCTTTGAGGGTCATGGTCGTAGGGAGCCAGCTTGTGACACCTTCTTTTGCATAATAGCGTCCGAGTATTTCCATTGCCTCTGGCTTACCGTCGCTGGCATCTTCGCCTGCGGCAGCGTGAGTGTGAATGTCTACAAGACCCGGGATGATGTAATCACCATTTGCATCTATATCGCCATTCCCTTTAACCTGATAGCCTGCTTCTATTATCTTTTCGCCGAATTCAATTCCCCCATCGGTGAAATATCCGTTTGTATAAACCTTTGCATTAACAATGCGCATTTGTATCACCTCTATTTGACGATTTCCGGAAGAGATGCTGCAGCGGCTGATTGTCCGACGCGGCGGAATTTTTCATCCGGAAGTGAAAGCTTGATATCCTTTGAGAATTCAGGGTATTCGTCTTCGAGAACTCTCTGAGCTTCGGCAATAATGATATCTCCACCCTTACCACTCATTACGCGTCCGAGGAGCAGAACGTGATTCATATGATAGAGATCGTAGTAGTATGCAAGAGTGTGTCCGAGATATGTTCCAATTGAAAGATAGATATCAGATGCGGCTTTGTCGCCTGATTCCATAAGGCCCTGTACAATCTTGAGCTTTTCTGCAGGTGAAAGAGCTTCATCAAGCTTTATTCCCGCTCTTGGAGCAAGCTTGATTACGCTGTCTTGTGAGAAATACTTTACTCCGCAGCCGATATCATGGCTCCATTCGTCTATCATTGCATCAGGCTGAGCATCAACCGGAACAAAGGCCAACTCATTGAGCCATCCTGTGATGCATCCATCTTTATCTACGAATCCAACGGCCTCACTTGTGCCCATTGCGATTCCGATTACATTTGTTGCCTCAAGGCTCATCATTCCTGCCAGTGCGCTTACATCACCATCATTAATAACTGAGAAAGGAACATTCCCGAAGGTGTCGGTGATGGCTCTGATATAAATATCCTTTACCTTTGTATCGTAAAGCTCCTTAGGAACCTTTAGGAACAATGAGGCATTCATTGCTCTGTCATTGATATAGATTCCCGCAGAGGATACGCCGACCGCATCTACTCTTGGCATATGTGATGCTGCTGATTTTAGAGCGGATACGATTCCGTCATAATGGTACTGAGGATCTTCTGTTGTCTTCGGGAACCATACAACCTCTTCAGAGTATACGCTTTCACCATCTATTACTGCGCTTACCTTTCTGTCGGAGCCTCCGGCATCAAAGCCTATTCTGCAGCCATCAAGATGACCGCCTATCTTTTTCGGGCAGTCCTTGCTTTCAGGGACATTGTCAGTGTAAACTACTTCGACAACATGCTCGAAAACATTCGACATGAAATCATAATCGAAATCCTGGATGCCCCCGGTGCTGTATGCAGCCTTGAGATAGTCTGCCGTATCCTTGTCGTTAATAAATATTCTGAAACCACCCTTCATCCAAAGAATGGTCTTAACAAGTCTGTTTATATAGTATTGATCAGCCTCTTTCATCTCGGCGGTGCCGTGAATAAAAGAATCAACTCTGGCCATTTCACCACTTGCACGTTCAATCGCAAGGGAAACAGGCTTCTTTGCGGTTTTTAAAAATTCTCTGTTAAAAACAAAGAGAGGTGCAAAGCTTTGATCAAGCTTTGGGATGTTTTTAATGTTTACTTCTATTCCGTATATGTTCATAATTATTGCTTTCCTTTCTGCTTGTGTGGAGAAATCTCCTACGAGTACAGTATATCATTGGTTTCTAGGATATCAATCTGGATTTTAATATATAAATAATTATCAATATTCCTGATATTGAATAAAAAACGAAGCAAAGTATAATAGATATTAATTGAAATGTTATTTTTAACAAGTGGAGGAACTGCAATAATGAATATTAATGAGTTGAAAAGTATTCATTCTTGGGTAAAGAGTGAACTTAATTCATGTACAAACTTTTGGCTTAAATATGGAATAGATCATGAGCACGGTGGCGTTTATACCTGTCTTGACCGTGAGGGAAAGATTTTTTCCAGAGATAAGAGCGTTTGGATGCAGGGAAGATGTGCTTGGACCTTTGCTTTCCTCTGCACAAATTACGGGAAGAATGATGAATGGCTTAGTGCAAGCAAGTCTTGTCTTGATTTCCTTGAAAAGTATTGCAGGAACTGGGCTGCTGATGGCAGGCTGTATTTTACCGTAACAGGAGACGGCAAGCCACTTAGACAGAGACGATATTGCTTCAGTGAAGGTTTTTATGCAATGGCTAATGCAGAGTATTACGCAAACACCGGAGATAAACTTTGTCTTGAAAGAGCTCGATGGGCATACGAAATGATATATAAGCTCAACAATGGACTTATCAAGGATCCTACAGGTATGGGTCCGAAAACTATCCCCGAGACAAGATCGGGCAGAGCCTTTGCTGATGCAATGATTTATCTTAATATTACCAATGTTCTACGCAGATGTGATCCGGATATGACAGAATTATATGATGCCAGAGCTAAAGAATGCGTTGATAATATATTTAAATATCATTTCAAGCCTGAACTTAAGTGTACGCTGGAAGTTGTTGGGCCAAAGGGCGAACTTCAGACGGATACTGTTGCGGGCAGAGTTGTAAATCCGGGGCATGACATTGAAGGAAGCTGGTTCGTTCAGCAGGAAGCTCTTTATGAAAAGGATGAAGAAATGAGTAAGCAGGCGCAGGCAATGTTCAGATGTGCGCTTGAGGCCGGATGGGATAAGCAGTACGGCGGACTTTTATACTTTATCGATGCTCTGGGGATGCCGCCTGAAGCATATGAACACGATATGAAGCTCTGGTGGACACACAATGAACTTCTCATTGCATCGGCAATGTATTACAGAGATACAAAGGACGAATACTATTGGGATTGGTTCGTTAAGACAGCGCAGTATTGTAAGGACCATTTTGCAGATCCTCAGTATGGAGAATGGTTTGGATATCTGAGACGTGACGGAAATCCTACAGAGCCGCCTTGCAAGGGTAGCACCTTTAAGGGCCCATTCCATGTTCAGCGCAGTCTTATTTATGTTGATAAAATACTCGATGATATTGAGGCCGAAATAAATGCTTAATCAGGTTTTTGACCCGGAAAATTTATTTTGGCGAATAGTATCAAGACTTGTTGACTTTGTCGGATTGAGTATATTTTGCGCAATACTTTGCATCCCGGTTGTTACCGCGGTGCCGGCACTGTGCGCTTTGTATTATACGGTCGTAAAAGTCTTTTTGTACAAGCAAACTAGGACCTTCAGGATTTTCTTCCAGACTTTTGCGAGGGATTTCCTGAAAAATGTTGTAGTGGGATTGATATGTATCCCCATTATTGCCCTATGTGTGTTTGGATACTTGGTAATGTTCGCAAACAGTGGAACGAATTTAGGGGCAATAGCCTTTGTAATCTATTACATATGCTTGATTGTTCCGGTTGGAACGGTTCTGTATGTAATATTTATTAATGCAAGATTCAGTTTGGGAAAGCTTGAGCTTTTCAAGCAGGCTCTATCCATGACCTTTGCGCATTTGCCGAGCACCCTGGTTTTGGTTCTGCTCAGCCTTGAGCTTTGTCTGTGGTCTGTGAATAATTGGACTCCCGCGTTGATTACCCCTTGCCTTTGGGCTCTTGTTTCGTCATTCTTTGTTGAGCGAAATTTCGAAAAGCATCTTTCTGATGAAGAAAAAGCTGCTTTCAGAGGCGTATCCCTCGAGGATTTTTACGAACAAGAAGCAAACAGGAAAAAAGCAAGGGCTACACTATTTCGGAAATAATTGGGACAAGTAGCTTTGCAAGCTGACTGTGCCCTTTTCTGGATAGATGCATAAAGTCAATTTTGTTAAATTCACAGCCCTCAGCATCAACGAAATAGCATCCATTGCGAAGAGCTACATCCTTTAAATAGGGTGCAAGCTGTCGGCTTTTTTCAATGCAGCCTTCTCCCATTACTGGATCGTTAAAGCCTTCCTTGATTTGGGGAGGGCAAACAATTAGAATGTTTTTCTTTTCAGTTTGCCAGCAATCTACGCTCTTTGCTTTATTTATCAGTCTTTCCATTCCTACTGCTATTGCTGCGGCATTGGCATTAAATCTTTCTTTTGTATCATTTGTACCAAGCATAATTACCAGCAGATCAATGAATTCGTGACTTTTCAAAAGAGGATAGGCAACGGACAGGGCATCCATGCTTTCATGAAGGGGGTCTTGAAATACTGTGGTACGTCCTGATAGTCCCTCTTCAGTTACAAGATAATTGCTTCCGAGTTTCTTTTGGAGAAGGCATGTCCAACGCTCGTTTTCATTGAATCTTATTCCACCGTCTGCGCAGTCGCTTGGGTCCGCACAGTATCCGTGAGTGTTTGAATCTCCCAGACATAATATATGTTTTCTCATTGTTAACCTCCTGAATTGTATACAATTTATTATTATAGCATCGAATGAATTCGTTTTGTCAGGATTTAACACAAATAATAATTAATAATAATTAAGAAAATAAATATTTGAGCTAAAGCTTGTTTTGTCTAACAAAAATTGTATACTTTAAGTGAGTAAGTTAGATAGGGATTTCTATCTGTTTAAGTTACTATATTAGGAGGAAAACAATGAAGAAATTATTAGCAGTACTTCTTGCACTGGCTATGGTACTTTCTCTCGCAGCATGCGGAACTAAGAAAGAAGAACCTGCACCAGTAGCAGAACCAACAAGCATCACACTCTGGACATACCCAATCGGTAACTGGGGCGATGAAGCTTCTGTAAAGGCATTAACAGATGCTTTCACAGCAGAAACAGGAGTTGTAGTAAATGTTGAATACCTTTCATACACAGATGGTGATGATAAGGTTAACACAGCTCTTACAGCAAACCAGGCTCCAGACCTCATCATGGAAGGACCTGAAAGACTCGTTGCTAACTGGGGCGCAGCAGGCTACATGGTAGACCTCTCTGACCTTGTTGATGCTGAAGACAGAGCACAGCTCAACCCGGCAGCATTCGCAGCATGTGAAACAGCTGATGGAAAAGTTTACGAATACCCACTCGTAATGACAGCTCACTGCATGGGAATCAACTATGATGCATTTGTTGAAGCAGGTGCTGATCAGTATGTTGATATTGAAAATCACACATGGACAACAGAAGGCTTCTTCAAGGCTGTTGAAGCTCTTAACGCTAAGTTTGGTGACAACGTAGCAGCAGTATACTGCGGTGGCCAGGGCGGCGACCAGGGAACAAGAGCTATCGTAAATAACCTCTATGGCGGAACATTTACAAGCGCAGATCACACAAGCTATACATGGGATTCTGCTGAAAACGTAAAGGCTATTTCAGAACTTTATAACACAAAGGGAATCACATTTGATCCTGCTATTGTTGGCGGAGATGAAATCAACCTCTTCCGTCAGGGCGTTCTTAAGATGGCATTCTGCTGGAATATTGCTCAGCAGCTCAATACAGATAATAATGATGCAGGCTTAACAAACGATGGACAGAGAATCGAATTTATGTCATTCCCATCAGAGACAGGCGCAAGCCAGCTTTGCGGTGGTATCTGGGGCTTCGGTATCTTCAACAATGGAGATGAGGCTAAGATCGCAGCAGCTAAGCAGTTCATTACTTATATGTGCGACAGTGCTCATACAGCAGAAGCTGTAAAGACAGCTAACTATTTCGCAGTTCGCAGCACAGCAGGCGGCACAGATATCAGCAATGTTTGGGCAGACAATGAAATCATGAATGAATATAACGTACTTATGCAGTACCTCGGAGATTACTATCAGGTAACAAAGGGTTGGGCAGCAGCACGTACAGCATGGTGGAATATGCTTCAGGCAGTTGGCGCTGGCACAGATGTACAGACAGCTGTATCTCAGTTCGCAGCAGAAGCTAACGCAGCTGCAAAATAAGGTAATACAGACTATTAAGTTTAGAACCTAAAAAAAGCATTACCGCGTCCTATCACCGAGTATTCGCGGTGGTAGGACGTTTTCTTTATAAGGAAAGGTGCGTTTATGAAACAGACAAATAAACCATCAATGAGCCGTGTGCTCAGACGAAGAGAGACTTTTTCAGCCTATCTCTTCCTTCTTCCGAGTCTGATCTTTTTTATAGGCTTTGTAATCATTCCAATGGTTCTTTGCCTTTATACAAGTTTCTTTGATTCAAAACTAAATGCAAATACCCCGGATGTTTTCGTGGGCTTTGCAAATTATGTAGAACTTTGGAGAGATCCGGTATTCAAGAAAGCATTAGTTAACACTTTAGTAATTGTTGTAGTAAGTGTTCCTACAGTAGCGGCATTTTCGCTTTGGGTTGCTTCGGCAATTTACAAGATGAAGGACTGGATGCTGAGTGCTTTCAGATGTATTTTTTATCTTCCTGTAGTAACAGGTTCCGTAGCTGTTACCGTAGTATGGAAGTGGATGTACAACAACTATTACGGAATTTTTAATTATGTATTAAAAGGCGTTGGTGCAATTGATAACAACATAAACTGGCTTGGCAATCCAAGTACGGCGTTATGGTGTATCATCATCATTTTGTTTACCACATCTGTCGGCCAGCCAATTGTTTTATATGTTTCTGCTCTCGGAAACGTAGATGCAAGCTTGGTTGAGGCCGCAAATGTAGACGGCGCAAACAATCTTCAGTCATTCTGGAAGGTTAAGTGGCCATCAATTATGCCAACAACTCTTTATATTATCGTTATTACAACAATCAACAGCTTCCAGTGCTTCGCTCTGATCCAGCTGCTCACTTCAGGTGGCCCGAATAATGCAACACAAACAGTAATGTATTACATTTACTACACTGCATTTAAGCTTTACCGTTTCGGATACGGAAATGCTATGGGTATTATTCTCGCTATCTTTATTGCAGTCCTCAGCGCATTCCAGTTCTGGCTTGCCAAGGAAAAGTAGAAAGGAGAAATACAAATGCGTACTAGGAAAAACAAAGGTGCATATTATGTAGTATCTCTGATTATACTGATAATACTTGCATTGCTGTTCTTGTTCCCTCTGTATTGGATTGTTACCGGGGCATTTAAAACCGGAGCAGAAATTAATTCTGTAACACCTGTTTGGTGGCCAACAGAGTGGGTTACAAATAATTTTGAAAAGCTCTTCTCTAAGAGATCAGCTCCGCTGTTTGAAATCGGATCACTGACAGGACCTGTCGTGCCCGGAGCAATCAGATGGCTGGTAAACACTGTGTTTATGGCTGTCGTTGCAATGGTACTTACTTGTATCACAGCTTCTATGGCAGGCTATGCTCTGGCAAAGAAGCGCTTCACAGGTCGCCATATACTGTTTACCTTGATAGTATGTGCTATGGCACTTCCGAAACAGGTAATACTGATTCCGCTTATCAGAGAAATGAGTACCCTGGGCTTGTACGATAAGATTTGGGCTGTAATATTCCCAACCGTCGGCTGGCCATTTGGAGTATTCCTTATGAAACAGTTCTCTGAGGGCGTGCCGGGAGAAATACTCGAAGCCGCAAGAATTGATGGCGCAAGTGAAGCCAGAACATTCAGCAGCATTGTAGTTCCGATTATTAAACCGGGAATTGGTGCTTTGGCTATATTCACATTTATTAATAGCTGGAACGATTACTTTATGCAGTTGATTATGTTGTCAAGCTCCAGCAAGTTGACGATATCTCTTGGTATTGCAACTATGCAGGCTGAAAACAGCACAGATTTTGGAATCATCATGGCAGGGGCTGCCCTTGCTGCACTTCCAATTATTATCGTATTCCTAATATTCCAGAAATACTTCACTCAGGGAATTACCATGGGTGCAGTTAAGGGTTAAAATCGGAGGTCGGAAATGGCAACATTACAATTAAAAAACATAAAGAAAATTTATGAAGGTGGAGTAGAAGCTGTTCATTCTTTCAACCTTGATATTGCTGATAAGGAATTTATAGTACTTGTTGGGCCTTCCGGTTGCGGAAAGTCCACAACTCTTAGAATGATTGCAGGTCTTGAAGAAATCAGCGAAGGCGAACTTTATATCGGGGATAAGCTTGTAAATGAAGTTGAGCCAAAGGACAGGGATATCGCAATGGTATTCCAGTCATATGCTCTTTACCCGTACATGACAGTTTACGAAAATATGTCGTTTGCTCTCAAGCTTCGTCATCTCCCCAAAGATGAAATTGATCAGAGAGTCAGATGGGCTGCAGAGGTTCTTGATATTACAAAGTATTTGGACAGAAAGCCAAAGGCTTTGTCAGGCGGTCAGCGCCAGCGTGTAGCAATTGGTCGAGCAATCGTAAGAGAGCCAAAAGTCTTCCTTATGGACGAGCCTTTGTCAAACCTGGACGCTAAGCTCAGAAACCAGATGAGAGCTGAAATCATTAAGCTCCGCAAGAAAGTAAATACTACATTCATTTATGTAACTCATGACCAGACTGAGGCTATGACTTTGGGAGATCGTATAGTTATTATGAAGGATGGTTGGATTATGCAGATTGGTACCCCTCAAGAGGTATTTGATCACCCTGCAAATATTTTTGTGGCAGGATTCATTGGAATGCCACAGATGAATTTCTTTGATGGAGAGCTTGCTAAAAACGGAGAAAAGTATCAGCTGACAGTAAACGGATGCCCGGTTGAAATTGGCGAAAGTTTACAGCAGGCTTTAAAGGAAAAGGATGTTCCTTCAAAGAAGGTAATCGTAGGATGCAGACCGGAGCATATCGAGCTTTCATCAGCTGATAATGCACTTAAGGCGACAGTAGATGTATCTGAAATGATGGGAAGCGAAATCCATCTTCATCTTAATTGTGAAGGAAAGGATATCGTAATTCGTGTTCCAAGCACAAAGCTAAGTGCAGAACATCGCGGCGGATTTGAATTTGGAACAGATCTTAAATTTGCATTCCCGGCAGATCTTATTCATCTCTTTGATCCTGAAACGGAGAATAATCTTATATGATTCTGGCAAAAATAAAGGATGCCGCACAATATCGTGGCATCTGTGTGTATTTAGATCGCGCATTGGAGCGTTTTGAGTCTGATTTGCCTGGACTTACTCCAGGGCATGTAGAAATTGACGGAAATAATCTGTATCTGAATTGCTTTGACTATGAAAGTCTGCCGGAGTCAGAAACCATGTATGAGGCCCATGATCATATGGGGGATATCCATATTTGTTTAAAGGGTGAAGAAAAGGTTTACATTGCGGAAACAACTCGATTGAGGGAAGTAAGCAGAAACAGAGAAGGCGATGTCTTTATGCTTGAGGGCGATGCAGATCAGGTTGTTATACTTAGGGAAGGGGACTTTCTTGTAGTATTTCCCGGAGACGCCCATAGAATAAAAATGCAAGTAAACGGACCTTGCGCCGTTCGCAAGGCGGTATATAAATTTAAATTATAATCACAGAAAAGAAGGTTGATTTCATTGAAAGATATTACTAAATATCAAGGCATTTTTCCGGCTTTTTATGCATGTTATGACAAGGACGGCAATATTTCCTTGGAAGGTGTAAAAAAGCTGACAGAGTATTTTATTAAGGTTGGAGTAAAGGGAGTATATGTTGGCGGAAGCTCCGGCGAATGCATCTACCAGGACAAGGAAGAAAGAAAGCAGCTTCTGGAAACGGTTGTTAAGACTGCTGCTGGCAGACTTACAATTATTGCGCACGTTGCTTGTAATAACACAAGGGACTCCGAAGAGCTTGCAAGACATGCAGAGTCTTTGGGCGTAGACGCAATCGCATCTATACCTCCGATTTATTTCAAGCTTCCTGATTATGCGATTGCAGAGTATTGGAACGATATGTCTAAGGCTGCACCGAATACGGACTTTATCATTTACAATATTCCTCAGCTTGCAGGTGTATCTCTCGGTATTCCCCTTCTTAAGGAAATGCTCAAGAACCCAATGGTTGTTGGCGTAAAGAATTCATCCATGCCTGTTCAGGATATCCAGATGTTCAAGGATGAGGGTACAATGGGCGGTCGTCCTTTCGTTGTATTTAACGGACCTGACGAACAGCTTTGTTCCGGATTGGCAATGGGTGCCGACGGTGGAATAGGCGGAACCTACGCCGTAATGCCGGAGCTTTACCTGAAGATATATGATTGCATTCAGAAGGGCGATATTAAGACTGCAAGAGAAGTACAGAATGATGCAGACAGAATTATATATGCACTTTGTGCCTGCAAATGTAATTTGTACGCTTCAATGAAGGAGATAATGAAGAGAAGAGTCGGAATTGATCTTGGCGGAGTGCGTAAACCTCTTTATAATATTACTGATGCAGATACAGATCAGCTCAACGTATGTGAAAAAATGATTAACGAAGCAGTAAGCAAGTGGTCATAAAAAAGCTCTTTAACGGGATCGACTATGTCGGTCCCGATTTTTTTCGATAGTTTCATATTCCAAAAGGGATTAAGAGACGAACAAGTATAAAAAATAACACAGGTACTCTGATGATATAATATAATCGCTATATTAAGGAGTGAAGACTATGGAAAGCAAATATTCAGGCTACATGGGACGTGTCGTAATGTACGACCTCAGCACCCAAACACTCACGGATTATCCGTGGTCTGACAGAGAGCGCGAGCTTTTCATTGGCGGTAAAACAATGGCATCAAAGATCATGCTGGACAATTTTACCGGACAGGAAAAACCGTTCTCCGAAGAAAACTTAATCGTTATCACGACAGGTCCGCTCACAGGAACAGGGGCCCCAAGTTCCAGTCGTTTTAACATCTCAACATTATCTCCACAGACTCTTATTACAACATCATCAAACTGCGGTGGCCGCTTCGGATGGTATCTGAAGAAGGCCGGTTTTGATGCGCTTATTCTCAAGGGTAAGTGCCCGGAGCATTCATGGCTTGAAATCAACAATGACAAGTTCGTAATGCACAACGCTGATGATTTATGGGGTCTTAAGACCGGAGAAACGCAGGAAGCACTGCAGGAAAAGCACAAGATGCCTAACGGTAAGCTTATGAAGTACGGACAGCTTGCAATAGGACCTGCCGGAGAAAACCAGGTTCTCTATGCATCGGTAATAAGCGATGAAAGAGCATCCGGAAGAGGCGGCGTTGGTGCTGTATTCGGATGGAAGAACCTCAAGGCTATTACGGTTCGCGGTAACAAGACAGTCCCTGTTAAGGATCCTGAAAAGACAAAGCAGTGGATCATCAAGTGGGATAAGTACATCAAGTCTCATCCGCTTACAGGAAACCAGCTGCCGAGACTCGGAACAGCAGGCCTTGTATCATCAATGCAGATGCGCGGAATGCTTTCATCAAAGAACTATAACTACGGTAAGTATGAACACTTCGACAAGGTAAACGGCGAAACTCTGGCAGAGGATTTCAATATCGTGAACAAGGGCTGCCTCACTTGCCCGATGAAGTGCGCAAGAACAGTAGAGGTTAACGGCAAGCCTGTTAAGGGTCCGGAGCTTGAAACTCTGGGACTTTTGGGCGGCGGAATCCTAAATCCTAACCTTGCCGATATTCTAAAATGGAATTACGAGATAGATGAGCTGGGTATGGATACAATCTCTGCATCATCAACTCTGGCATACGCTATGGAGGCAAATGAAAAGGGCCTCTGGAAAAACGGACTCGAGTTCGGTAAGACCGATAACATCTCTCAGATTTGGGATGATGTTGCTCACAGAAGAGGAATCGGCGCAGAGCTCGCAGACGGATCCAAGAGACTTTCCGAAAAGTACGGCGGAAAGGAATTTGCAATCCATTCCAAGGGTATGGAGCTTGCGGCATATGAACCAAGACGTGCGGTTGGTCAGGGCCTCGGATATGCAGTATCCAACAGAGGAGGCTGCCACTTAAACGGCGGCTACCTGGTAATTGTTGAGGGCCTCGGTCTTTATACAAATCCGCTTACCCACCACGCAAAGGCAGACTTCACAATGCTATTCCAGAATCTCATGGAAACAATTTCAGCATCAGGACAGTGTCTCTTCACATCCTATGCGTTTTTCCCGGGATTCCTTATCACAAGACCTAATGGTGTAATTACAACAATTGCAAATAAAGCAATTCCGTTCATCGGAGGCGTGCTGAGACTTATCAACAGAGTATCTCCGGCCTTGGCTTTGCATTTGCCTGTATTCCACCACACAAAGATCTTCAGCTATGCTTTGGGCATGCCAATGACCTTTGGTAAGTACATAAGAACAGGTGAAAGATCCTACAACGTTGAAAGGCTGGTAAACAGCAAATTCGGTGTAAATGCTTCTTGGGATACACTTCCTAAGAGACTTACTGATACTCCGCAGGATCCAAACAATCCAAAGACTAAGGTACCTCTTGAAACGCTCAAGAAGACCTATTATAAAGCCCGTGGATGGGATCAGAACGGACTTCCGACCAAGCATACCTTAAGAAAGCTTGGCCTTGGCGAATATTGTTAGGAGGTCTAAAGATGATAAACGTTGAATTATTTGGTCTCTTCAGACTCGATACAAAGATAAAGGGCTTTGAGCTTGACCCTTCTGCAGAAGGCGTTAGCACAGTCAAAGACATTTATCCGATACTTCTAAAGAAGGCAAAGGAAGTTAATCCTGCAACCAAAATATGTGCAAAGGACATAGATGGTTGTATAATAATAATTAACGGAGTCCAGTCAAAAAAGAGTGCTCATGTAAATGATGGTGATAAGATCCAGCTCATGAGTCCTGTATGCGGAGGTTAATGATATGAGTGAAGAAGTAAAAAAAGATCAAGAGCCTCAGACTGAAGCTCCAAAGAAGAAGGTTGCTGCAAAGAAAGAGGAGGCTCCGGCAGAAAAGCCTGCTGCAAAGCCCGCGGCACCTAAGAAACCAAAAGACAAGCCTTATATTGATATGCCGACATGTGTAGGCTGCAGTGTCTGCATAGAAGCTTGCCCTATGGATTGCATCCAGCTTAGTGAGCCGAAGTTCCACGGCGACATTCGTACATATGCTTACCTTTCAGATGAAAAGAAATGTATCGGATGCGGAATGTGCGAAAAGGCTTGCCCGATTGATGTAATCACAATGTGCCAGCCGGGAGAAATTCCAGACAAATATACGAAGGGAGAAACTAGTATGTGTCAAGATTTATTTAAGGTTTACTGCAGAGTATTCCAGGCCGTTATGAAGGTGGGTAACTACTTCATGGGCTACAGAATGCCGGACTACATTCAGGGAGCAGGTTGCATCAAGCAGCTTCCGGGAATCATCAAGAGCAAGGGACTTACAAAGGTACTTGTAGTAACTGATGGAGGACTCCTCAAGCTGGGCGTTCCTGATGGACTTTTCGAAGCAATGAAGGAAGTTGGACTTGAATATGAAGTATTCAGCAACATTATTCATAACCCAACATCAGATAACGTAGAAGAGGGCTACAAGCTCTTCAGAGAAACAGGATGCCAGGGACTTATCGCATTCGGTGGCGGCGCTCCAATGGACTGTGCAAAGGCTATCGCTGCAAAGAACGCACATCCAAATAAGACTGTTGCACAGATGCAGGGACTCCTCAAGGTTCACAAGAAGATTTGTCCGTTCTGGGCAGTACCAACAACATCAGGTACAGGCTCCGAAACAACAGTAGCTGCTGTAATCACAGATTCCGCTACTCACCACAAGGCATCTATCAACGACCCATCAATTCTTCCAAAGTATGCGGTTCTCGATCCGGAGCTTACAATTGGTCTCCCACCATATGTAACAGCTCAGACAGGTATGGATGCTCTCTGCCACGCAGTAGAAAGCTACACCAACTGGACATATTGCACAGCACTTGAAAAGGATCTTTCAAAGAAGGCAGTTAGACTTATCTACGACAACCTTCTCACAGCATATGAAGACGGAAAGAACTTTGAAGCAAGACAGAACATGCAGATTGCTGCATTCTATGCAGGACGTTCCTTCACAAGAGGCTGCGTAGGTTATGTACACGCTGTTGGACATACACTTGGTGGACTTTACGGAATCGCTCATGGTCAGGCAATGTCAGTAATCCTTCCTCACGTAATGGCTCAGTATGGCCCTGCAGTATATGATAAGCTTGCAGATCTTGCTGATGTTTGCGGAATGACAGGTGTTACAAACGAAGAAAAGGCTAAGAAGTTCATTGCTTGGATTAGAGAAATGAATGAAAAGATGAACATTCCTAAGGGCTTCCAGCAGATTAAGGACGAGGACATCCCACAGATGATCACTTGGGCTAAGGCAGAAGCTAACCCACTCTATCCGGTTCCAGTAATTTGGGGCGACGATGACTTCAGAAGATTAATTCATACTCTTCAGACAGCAGAATAATTAAGAGATTTCAGAGAGTATTCTTTCGAATACCTCGTCTCGATTAGATTCAGTCAAATAAATAAACTCAGTGCCCGCAAGGGTGCTGAGTTTTTTTATGAACTCAACCTGCATTTTTTCTTTTAGAAATACAACAGTAGGGATATTCCCTGTGAGGCACTCTATTACCTTGGCTTGGAACTTTTCTGCCTGAGCTTCCAAGAATCCGATTTCGTCCATGATAATAAGAGCATTTGGATTATCACTTGTGATGAGATCAACGCCGACGCTGTTAAAAACCTCGACATTGGTATAGTGTGTTCCCTCGCCGCCAAGTCCTATCAGATGATCTTCGTCAAAGACGGGACTGCCGCCCGCAGGGTAAATATAGATAGGGCAAAGGCCATCGTTTTCATCGCAAAGCTCCGGGAATTTTCTCGTAAAAAAGCCGCAAACATCCCTCTTTGTACTTTCAATGAGCTTGTTTGCAAGATAGCTTTTCCCTACGCCGGAGTGCGCGCATACCACGAAATTAGTCATGCCTTTATTTCCTTTCGCCGCAGTTTGCACTGCCTGCGGATTTAACCATTTCAACGCCATGTCTCAGCGCGCCCGCAATAGCGTTTAGGTTCTCTGTTGCGGACTTCTCGCTTCCCGGAAGCGTGATAATAATGCTTTCTTTTCTAAGGCCCGAAACAGCCCTTGATAATACAGCCTTTGGTGTAATCTTAAGGCTCTCCATTCTCATTGCCTCTGCAAAGCCCGGTGCGCATCTGTCAAAGAGCGGCTGCACAGCCTCAGGCGTCACATCTCTTTTGGAAAAGCCTGTTCCGCCGCAGGTAAAAATCAGAGGAATATCAAGCTCGTCGCTGCAGCGAAGAACCTCTCTTTGAATGTCGTTTATTTCATCAGGGACCATAGCAGTATAGGCTATCTCAAAGCCAAGCTGCTCCAGGATTTTGATGCATGCAGGGCCCGCGGTATCTATTCTTTCTCCGGCAGAGCCCTTGTCACTGACTGTAATAAGTGCGGCTTTATAAATTGACATGTTGACTCCTTTCTCTAAAGGACAAATTCAAGTACCAAAACGATTACGCAGCAAATGATTGCAACGATAAACATATTGATCTTCTTAAGTGCGGCAAGTATTCCGCCAACAAGTGCGGCGGCTCCGGCAATAGGGGACTTGGTGCATTCGATAATTGTTGGGAAGGTCATTACTGCCAGAGTAACATATGGCACATAAAACAGGAACGATTTGATGAACCTGTTTTTTATTTCTTTTCGAATAAGCAAAACCGGAATAACGCGTACAAGCAAGGTTGTTGCGGCCATTACGATAATGTAGAGCGTAATTCTATTCATTTTGCGCAGCCTCCTTTGCCGGTTCATCAGCGACAGGGAAGAGCAGCGAAATTGCGCTCGCAATTACCACGATGAGTATTACAATTCTTGTTCCGGTTGAGAGCATGCTTAGGAATTTTTCGGCGGCCCAGCTGAGGATAAAGCTTGCGCCAATGCAAATGGCTATCGCTTTATTGTCTCTTGCCGGAGGCACAATGATTCCGATGAACATTCCGTAAAGCGAAACACTGAGTGCGCTGACAAGAAACTCCGGAATAATATTTCCTACGATTATTCCAAGGTAGGTCCCGATTGCCCAAAGAGGTACTGCAACAAGTGCGGCACCGTATGAATAGAAGGGCTTGATGTATCCGCTCTTGGAAATCTGGAGGGCGAATATCTCATCTGTGATGAGGGCCCCTGTTCCGATTCTGTTGAGCAGACTTACATTTGGGGCGAAGCGCTGTGAAAATGCACAGCCCATAAGCACGTATCTGATATCCGTAACTACTGTCAGAATAATCATTTCGAGCATAGTGCCGTTTGATGCCATAACTTGAAGACCGGCGTATTCTCCGGCAGATGCTATGGTTGTCAGGCTCATGAAAAAGCCCTGAATGCCGGTCATCCCAATTGTTCTTGCGGAAAGCCCGATTGAAAATGATACAGCGAGATATACGAGACCGATTGGAATACCGTCTGTCAGGCCTCGGAGTAGGTAACTTCTGTTAAGTTGTCGTTGTGAACTATCCATTAAAACTATATTTCTAAATATTTTTGGTCTATGCCGAAGTAATCAAATGCGAATAGTTTGAACTCTTCGGCGGGTTCAGATAAGTGTTTTCCTCTTTTGAAGGCCATCTTAACAGGCCTTGAAAAACGCTTATCGTCAATTGGAATAAGCTTTATTAGCTTGCTGTTTCTGTATACATGGGCTGCTCCCTCCGGAACAAAGCCTATTCCGACATTGTTTTCTATAAGCTGAACGTGAATGTCGCGCGTGTTTACGTAATATGATTTGTTTACGTTTACCGAAAGCGCCTGAAGTATTCTTTGTGCCTGCTCGACGGATTTGGTGTGTCTGAAGAATATAACATCCGGATTGACTAGATCCTTTTCGCTGACAATGGTTTTGTTTGCATATTCCCCATACGCATTTACCGCCAGGTAGTACTTTTCGGTATAAAGTGGAATGCCGTTAAATTTCGAGTATTTCGGAGTGTCAGGATAAATAAGTACATCGTATTTATTAATATCCGGCAGCTCTTCGTTTCCGATATTGCCGTTGATATCAAAGGCGATATTCTTATGATCCTTAGCAAATTTGCCTACGCATTTGCTCATTTCAAAGCAGCTTCCGGCGATGCCGATGCGGATTCTCTCCGGATTGCCCTCGTTCATAAGCTTGATTTCTTCAATTGCATCGTCGATGCTTTCGAGTACGCTTGATGAGCAATCAAAGAATCTCTGCCCGGCCTCGTTTAGCTTGATGTTCTTGCCGTTTCGGTTAAACAAATTGCAGCCGATTTCATCTTCAAGCTTAGATAGGTTTTTGCTTAGGGCGCCTTGGGTTACATGATTTAATTCAGCGGCCTTGCTGACATTTTCGAGCATGGCCAGGCTATTAAAAAGTCGCAGCTGATTAATATTCATTACTTATTCCTCTTTGATTCAAAAAACAACCATTGACATTGATTTTATCATGTTCTTATTCCATTTAGCAATAAGAACATATATTGCAGATTAAAGTCTTGATTATTATGTGCATAAAAGCCCAATTTTTTAGCTTCATTATAGCGACTTGCTTGATAAAATCATGCTATAATGTTAATCGGACGAAATTTCAAATAAGAGGAGAACGATAAGACATGCAATATGCATATCACGTGTTTCTTTTAGCCGGAGGCATAGGTCTCTTTCTGTTCGGAATTAACTATTTATCGAGCAGTCTATATGAAGCACTAGGTGACAATTTAAGAAATATTCTCGAGAAACTTACGACAAACCCAATTAAGGCAGTTTTGCTCGGACTTGTTGTAACAGCTCTCATTCAATCTTCCGGAGCAACCATGGTAATGGTAACCGGCTTCGTTGCAGCACAGCTCATGACCTTGACTCAAGGTATGTATGTAATGATGGGTGCTGCTATTGGAACAACAGTTACCGCTCAGATCATTGCTTTTGAAATTGAGCCCTGGGCTCCATTGATTCTGTTTGTTGGTGCAGTGTTATACCTCTTTATTAAGAAAAGACTTGCAACAAAGATTGGTGCAATAATCCTTGCCTTCGGTCTTTTATTTACAGGCATTTATCTTATGGGCGAGGCAATAGACAGAATGTCTCTGGGCGTAATTGTACAGGCCTTCCTTGATAGATACAGCAATCCTGTACTTATGCTGTTGTTTGGATTTGTATTTACATTTATCATTCAGTCTTCATCAGCATCTGTAGGTATTCTTCAGGTTATTATGGCAAGTACTGCCGCTTCGGACTTTAGCCTCAGCACAGTCGTTTACATGATAATCGGTATGAACATCGGCGCAATTGCTCCTGTACTTATTTCGAGCTTTGCAGGAAATCACGCAGGCAAGCGTGCGGCAATTGCGGCTCTGGCAACAAAGATACTGTCAGCAGTTTTCTACATCATCATTCTCATCGTATGGCCGGCATCAGTTGACCTTATTGCGAATATCTGTATCGATGATGTATCAAGACAGATTGCTAACTTCCACTTAATATTCAACGTTGTAACAACGATACTGCTGTTCCCACTTCTTGGAATCATTTCGAAGTGGCTCATGAAGTTGATGCCGGATGATCCAGAGGACACAATGTACTCCAAGAAGCTTCTTTATATCGGCAAGGGCCAGGACAAGGCTCCGTCTGTAATGATTGCGCAGTGCAGACAGGAAATATTCAGATTCGCAGAGCTTTGCAGAACGAACTATGAGAATGCAATTGAAGCCTTCTTTAATCAGGATGTTGAAACAGCGGCATTGGTACGTGAGCGCGAGGAAACAATCGATTTCCTCGATAGGGCAATATATGAATATCTTTTGAGATTGCATGGCAAGCTGCTTCCTGAAGGTGATCTGATGACTTTAGGTAAGATGTTTAATATTCTTACTGACCTTGAAAGAATCGGCGACCACGCAGACAATATTGCGGAATATACCATAATCGCAAAGGAACACCACGCAACCGTTTCAAAGGCTGCATGGGCAGAGCTCAAGGATATGGGACAGAAGAGCGTCGAAATCGTCAACGATGCGGTTAATGCATACATGACCAAGGACATGGCTCTTCTTGGAAGAGTTCAGCTCGAGGAAGATATGATTGACGATCTAAAGCTCCAGCTTGAAAATAACCATATCGAAAGAATGAGGCGTCAGAGCTGCGATCCTCGCGGAGGCACACTCTTTATCGATATTCTTGTTGACTTCGAGCGTGTTGCGGATCACGCACTTAATATTGCAGAAACACTTATGGCAACTAAGCCGGAATAATAAAATAGGCCGCTGGTAAAAACCAGTGGCCATTTACTTGGTATCCCTGGGCGGAATCGAACCGCCAACAAAGCTTTAGGAGAGCTCCGTTATATCCATTTAACTACAGAGACTTAAATTAAGCATTAACTATTATAACATGGAAAAAGGAAATCAAGAAAAAATAATATTGATTAACGAGCCGGAGTTTTCAGAGGGCGAGCTCGCCATCCATGAAGGCTTTATGAGGGAGGCTCTGGCAGAAGCACAAAAGGCATACGAGCTTGAAGAGGTTCCGATTGGATGTGTCATCGTAAAGGACGGGGAGATAATTGCCAGAGGCTATAACAGCGTCGAGCGCGACAAGCACCCCTTGGCGCACGCAGAAATGAAGGCAATAGATGAGGCAGTTAAGAAAACCGGGTGGAGGCTTACGGGCTGCGACATGTATGTTACGCTTGAGCCCTGCGAGATGTGCAAGGGCGCAATCAGCTGGGCGAGGCTCCGGAATGTATACATCGGGACGGATAATCAAAAGGGATTAAATCACAAAGCAATTTTTTGTTTTGGAATATTGCGCGAAGAGTGTTACAATATATTGGTTAGATTTTTCAGAGAATTACGGAGACAAAAATAATGAAGAAACGTTTAATAGGTTTCATTTGCATACTTGCACTTGTATTGGCATCAACATGCACAGCATTTGCCGGTGGACTTGAAGTAACAAACATTACTCCAAAGGACGGCTATAAGGGCGCACAGCCTGCAAACATGTGCATCAAGATTACCTTCAGTGAAACAATGATCGGCGATAATGTTGACGCTAATGCTTCAAGATTTAAGATTACAAATGCTGAGGGAACTGCGCAGACCTTCAAGATGGTTTACAGCGAAAAGCATCCTGATCAGCTCTGGCTCGTACTCGATGGAACCCTTGATGCAAGCGTTGAATATACTGTAAATATCGGCGCCGGAATTCAGTCCGCAAGCGGCAGCACAACATCCGAAACTCAGACAACAACATTTAAGACCAGAAATACAAAGACAGACAGTCTTATTTCCACAGTTATGATGTTCGCAATGTTCGGCGGTATCATACTCTTCTCATCAATTTCTGCAAAGAAGAAGCAGATGGAAGAAGCTCCACTTACAGTTGCTCAGGCAGAAAAGCTGAACCCATATAAGCTTGCAAAGGCAAAGGGAATTACGCTCGAGCAGGCTGAGGAAGTAATCAAGAAGGAAAAGGAAAAGGCAAAGAAGGCCGAAGAAAAGGTTGCAGAGCTTAAGCGCCAGAAGGAAGAAATGGCCGCTGCAGAGCTCGCAGCAATCGAAGCTGAAGTCGATTCCGAAGAAAGACGTAACGGCTGGTTTAGAGTAAAGGCAAAGGGCAGCTTTGTTGAACACGGCCACGCAGTTCCAAGGTACGTAAAGAAAAAGAATGCAGCAAAGAGAAAAGCTGCAGAAGAACGTGCAAAGAAATACGTAAAGAATAAGAAGAAGAAATAAAATAGTTTAACAGAAAGATATATGAACACCCATAAACATCTTGACGTGATGCGAATGGGTGTTTTTTTAAAGGACTCAAGAGTACAGGAGAAACTGTAATACGGAAACCTAAGGAGAAAACAGATATGAAGAAAAGAGTATTAGGGTTATTAATTATGCTGGCGTTGGTGCTTACGGTGGTGCCATTATTTGGTGTGATTGCGTATGCTGAAGAGCCAGCAAAAGTTGCAAAGATTATTGAAACCGGCATCGAGTATTCAACTGTCCAGGCAGCTATTAATGCAGCTGGTGACGACCAAACCGTGCAGATGATTGCGAACTCCAAAGAGAACGTAACAGTTTCTCAGAATGGTGACGTTTATAGTATCATACTTGACCTCAACGGTCATGTTCTGCAGGGCACAGGATCCGGTAGTGTAATCGATAATGCAATCAATTTAACCTTGAAAGATAGCAACGCTTCTGAGGTGTCACCTAGAGTTCATTATTTTAACTACGTAGAAAATGGAGCCTGGACTTATTATGGTGATACGGCCCCAGAAACGGGAAAAATCGATACCATTGATGCAATTGACGCTGATACCAAATATGTAAAAGTTTTTGGCGGAGTCATTACCGGTGGCAATGCAGATTATGGTGGGGGAGTGCTGAACAAGAAGTCAGATGAAGCCGGATTAACAATGGAAAGCGGTTCAATTATAGGTTGTAAGACAACCATAGACTCTGCATCATTGAACCCCACATACTACGGTGGTGGTGGTATATGTAATTATGGCACCCTCAATATGTCCGGCGGTACTANNTCCACAACAACTTGACACCGTCGCGGTACTATAGCGGGTTGCACGGCAATGCAAGGTGGAGGAGTATATAGTGTAACAGACATACCAAAATCTACGGTCAAAATGTCTGGTGGAACTATAATATGTTGTACAGCACAATACGCTGGGGGTGGAGTATCTTCTAACAGCTATGAACAACCCTTCAAGATGATTGGTGGTGAAATCTCGGGATGTATTTCCAAGGTGATAGGTGGAGGTATATATAATACAGGCGCAATTGAAGTAGGTAAGTCAGCAAAGATAACAGGCAATATAATACTAAAAGGTTCTTCTCCTAATAATCTTTACCTTTATAATAGCCCAAAAAGTAAAACTGTAAAAATCGCAACCGGTGAAGATGCTCCGGACGAGAATATGCTCATTGGAGTCACTCTCGGGACGCCAGACGGTACGGGGGCAGTGACAGACACGTGCAGTAGCGACTACGCCAGCCGTTTTACGTCAGATGATTCCACGAAGTGTGTGTATAACGACAACAATATCGTCAAGCTAAAACGTGCAACTGCTATTGTTATTAACGGAAATGGATACGATTCTGTTCAGAAGGCAATTAATGCAGCCACATCCGAACAAACTATTAAGATGCTCTCTGACGCTACTGAGAATGTGACGGTTTACAGCGATGATAATATCACACTTGATCTTAACGGCCATGTACTGAAAGGGACGGGTAGTGACCACGTAATTACCAATAAAGGAAAATTGACTATCACCGACGATAATTCTTATGCTCCGCATAAGTATGTCGTTGGCGCTGATGGTCTCTGGACATGGAACGATGGCGCGGAAGGCACGGAGACCAATTTTGAGAATCTTAAGGTGCGTCCATCACAGAATGATGTTATTCTGGTTAGAGGTGGTGCCATTACTGGGGGAAATAGTGCGTACGGTGGCGGTATTTATAATAACGGTACCCTCACGATAAAAAGTGGCAATGTCATAGGCAACAATGCCAACAATGGTGATGGTGGCGCTGTTCATAATGATTCGTCAGCTACCTTCCTTATGACAGGAGGTAGATTTATAGGTAATATAACAACTTGTTACGGAACGGTCAATACTTGCGACAGTTTCATTATGGAAAACGGTGATATTTCCTTCAATAAGGTGAATATGTCTGGTGGTGCAGTATATGTTTACAGTAATAAAACATTCACAATGAAGGGTGGCACTTTGAGTTTCAACATAGCAAATTACTCTGGTGGTGCGGTTGATTGCGAAAAGGGAAGCTTTCATATGTATGGAGGCATAATTACCGGAAATGAAGCTGGAAACGGTGGCGGTGTAAGTAATGGAAATTCTCCTACGTCTTTCCATATGCATGGGGGAGCGATTAAAGGCAATCATGCATCAACTAAGGGTGGAGGCCTATTTACTGAAAAGAGTGACTGCACCTTCGACGGCAAATGCATCGTGACAGGTAATACTGCTGGAACTGACAGGCATACTGAAAATGTATACCTCGATAGTGGCCAGACCGTTCAAATATCAAATGGCGGTTCCACAGAGACTTATACAGGCAAAGGCACGCTTCTGAGCGAGTCCGAGATTGGTGTGACGCTTTCGTCCGGCACCGGCGCATTCACAACCAACGGCACGGCTAACGATGTGCAGTATTTCACAAGCGATGACGCTCGCTATGAGGTTAAATTTAATAACAACAACACCGCGGGCGTCACAACTGATGACTATTTAGAGCTGACTGTTCTGCCTGCTCATATACACGATCAGGGTAAGGCAACCGAGATTAAATTTGATCAGATAATAACCACCGAAGCCGAACTGAAGGCTCTCTTTACCAACGGAGGCAAAGGATATCTGGTAAAAGATATTCAACTTAGCAATGTGCTTAACGAAGATTATGGTAAGACTGTGGATCTTTGCCTTAACGGAAAAACGTTGGACTTAAATAATCAAGTAATCGTCACAGGTGAGGAAGGAGTATTTAATCTCTACGACTGTAAGGAATTAGGAAAAGTAATCAATGGAGGCGGAAATAGCAACAAAGGCGGAGCAGTATATGTTGGTCAGAATAGCACATTCAACATGTATGGCGGAATAATCGCGGATAGCGGTGTCGCAGATGGCGGTGGTGCTATATTTACCAACGCTGGCACTATAAATATGTTTGGTGGAAAGATTACTAACTGTACTGCAACGCATGGAGGCGCTGTTGATTGTTCTTCGGGAACATTCCATATGTACGGCGGCGAAATAACCGGAAATAAAGCAAATGATGATAAAACTTACACTTATGGTAAAGGCTTAGGCGGTGCTGTGTTTAATGGTGAATCAGGGGCTTCATTCCATATGCATGGTGGTAGCATTACTGGAAACTATGCGGAGACAAATGGGGGAGGTCTGTATGCACAATCAAGTGACTGCACCTTTGATGGCAAATGCATTGTCATAGGTAATACTGCTGGAGTAGACAAGCATACAGAGAATGTTTATCTTGATAAATACTCGGGCGGCTATCAGTGCACCGTAGGAATCAATAATGGCTGTTCAACAATGAACTACGATGGTAAGGGTGCACTTTTGAGTGGTTCTGAAATCGGAGTAACAACCAAAACAGTTCCAACCAATGATAGTCAAGTTGCTGTCACTGGAGACAATAATAATGATTACAGCCAGTATTTCGACAGCGATAATACAAGTTATGAGATTTATAACGATATAAACGGCGGGGTGTCTGCACAAGTTGTTATGCTAAGAATCAAGCATGTCCATAGCTGGACGTATGTTGAGGGTGGCACCGATAAGGAGAATACACTGCTTGCCTATTGCACCGCTGCAAATTGCGACGGAACGGCAATCAGCATTGATGTTGCCCAGACCTTGATGATTGAGGCTCCTACCTCTCTGATCTATGACGGTACGGCAAAGGCGGCTACGATCAAGGACAGCAAGACATCTTTGGGCGGTATTGAGACACTACCCGATATTCAGTACCAGAAGAAGACTGGTGAAAGCACATACGACACTGCAACTACTAATGTACCGACGGATGCTGGTACCTATAAAGCAAGTATTACGGTGGATACCGACAAGACTGCCTATGTTGAGTACACTATTGCAAAAAAAGAATTGACCGTTAACGGGACAACTGTTGCGAACAAGACCTACGATGGCACCACAGCAGCGAGCGTAACTGCGGGTGCATTGCAAGGAGTAGTAAACGGCGATAAGGTTTCTATTGATACGGCAACCGGCGTCTTTGCCGATGAAAAAGTTGGTACAGGCAAGAAAGTAACAGTATCCTATACACTCACAGGTGCTGATGCGGGTAACTATACTGTAAGGGATGACGAAATCAATGCGGACATCACTGAAGTATCACAGCCGTCATATGCACCTTCTGTAGGTACATATACCATCACTGTTGCAAACGCAGTAAATGGCGCAGTAACATCCTCTGCAAAGACTGCTGCTTCAGGCAGCATGGTTACACTAACTGTAAAGCCTGACAAGGGATACACTCTGGAAACACTTACCGCAAAGGATTCTAAGGGTAAGGATGTCATCTTGACTGCAGTCAAGATTGGAGACACTTATACATTTAAGATGCCGGCCGCTAACGTTACTGTTACGGCGACCTTCATGGAAGACAACACTATGCTTAACTTCTTCGTCGATGTCAAGGCGAGCGATTACTTCTATGAGCCTGTCCTTTGGGCGGTAAAGAACGGTATCACCTCCGGCGTTGATAGTCTCCACTTCGCACCTGAAGACATCACCACTCGTGCACAGATGGTAACATTCCTCTGGCGTGCAGCAGGATGTCCGGAGCCTCAGTCAAGCAGTACAGTATTTACTGATATTTCAGCAAGTAAGTATTACTACAAGGCAGTACTTTGGGCATATGAAAATGTTTATGTCAAGGGAACTTCGGCTACGACATTCAGCCCTGAGGATACTGTGACTCGCGGTCAGTGCGTTGCAATCCTCGCTCGTATGAACGGTGTGAAGGATGAGGATACAGGATATACACATCCGTTTACAGATGTCAAACCAACAAAGTATTACAACAATGCGATTGCATGGGCATCGACAAATGGCATTACCTCTGGTATAACGCCAACCACATTCGCTCCGGAAAACAATTGTCTGCGCGGCGAAATCGTAACCTTCATTTATCGCAGCATGGTTAAGTAAATAAATATAAACACCTATAAACACCCATAAACACCTTGACAGGATGTATATGGGTGTTTATTATTTTTTTGGAGGGTTTATCATGCAATACAAAGTTGATACCGTAGAGACACTGCGCGAGGAAATGGCTTCATTGCCAAAGGGGACAATAGTATACAAATCTATCGGCGGCAAGAAAAGACCTTATCTGCAGTGGAAGGAAGCTGGAAAAACAAAAAATAAATATTTAAAAGCAGATGAATTGGAAAAGGTAATGGCCTTGGTTGAAAAGCGCAGACAGCTCGAGGCAAAGCTCAAGTCCATGGATTTTTCTGTGCATGAAAATAAATCCACAAATGAGACAATTCATGATTTTCATACGAATGTTATTTACGGCGATTATTTAAATGAATTCATTTCAGATGTAGCGTCTTTTGACAAAAGAGATTGCTTCAAAATCGTTGAAGAATATTTATCCACATCTAAGAAGGATATTATTTGTGCTTTGTATGGGCTGAGGCGTACTGGTAAAACTGTGATGCTGAAACAGGCAATTGCAGGGATAAAGAATTACAGGCAAAATGCCGCATATATTAAGCTTAGAACCACTGATGATATGGAGTCTTTGAATGAGGATATCAAATATCTTCAGGCCTCCGGCATACGTTATCTGTTTCTTGATGAGATTACACTTCTGGAGAACTTTATTGATGGGGCGTCACTCTTTTCTGATGTTTTTGCCGCAACAGGCATGAAGATTGTGGTCTCCGGTACAGACTCTCTTGGCTTTTGGTTAAGCTCTTCTAACGAGCTGTATGACAGGGTTATTCTTGTCCATACCAGTCATGTGTCATATCAGGAGCACAGCAGGCTGCTTGGCATTTCTGATATCGATGAATATATAAAATATGGCGGGACTCTTCGCGCCGGAGAGCTGTCGTTTGACGAGGGGATTGATATTCGCGATGCATCATTTAGAGACGATGAAAGCGCAAGAAGATATATAGACACTGCCATAGCCTATAATATTCAAAATTCTTTGCGCTATTTTAAGGGTGGATATTTTAGAAACCTAAAGGACCTGTATGAGGCCGACGAATTAACAAACGCAATCAACAGGGTTGTCGAAAACGAGAACCACGAATTTACGGTTGAGATAATTAAAAAAATATTCAAATCCGGAGACCTTGGTTCAGCATCTCAAATTGCGATGAGCTCCGCAGACAGCACAAGACGAAGTGATATTTTATCAAAGATTGATAAGCAGACTGTAACAAACAAGCTGATGTCATACCTTGATATCAGAAATGATCTTAAGGTAGATATCAAGCCACATCAGGTGGCCGCAATAAAGGAATACTTAAAGGCCCTTGATCTGTTTGATGATATAAATATTTCGTATGCGGGGGACGCTCCGGCAACAACGAAAAGCGTATTGTCTTTGCCGGGCCTGAGGTATTGCCAGGCGCAGGCTTTAATTAATGCCCTAAGCAAAGATGCTGTATTTGGAAAAACCGATAGAAAAACGCAGGCATTAATACAGGAAATAATCGAAGAGGATGTATGTGGAAAGATACTTGAAGAGATAGTATTGTTCGAAACAAAAAAGCATATCGAAGATTTGCATCTAAAATGTGAAGTAGGTAAACTGCTTTTCCCGGATGGGGAAATCGACATGTACGTTTTTGATGAAGAAGAATATACCTGCGATCTGTTTGAAATAAAGCATTCTAAAGAAATCAATTCAAAACAGCAACGCCATTTGCTTGACAGGGCTAAATGTGCAAAGGTGGAAAGCTATTTTNNGCGAGATAAAATCTAAAAATGTGATTTACCGGGGACAAACACAGGAATTGGACAATGGAGTGAATTATATAAATGTGCAGGAATACCTTTCGTATATGGGGGGGATAATAATAAAAAAGCGATCCGGTTGGATCGCTCTTTTTTGTTCGTGACTATTTACCTGCAATAGGTACAACGCTGTAGCGTTTTTTACTGCTTGATAGGATAACGTTGGTTTGACAGTGTCTGACACCGTTAATACTCTTAATCGAAGACATTAACTTTTCCAGGGTTTCTGTGTTCTTCGTTGTTATCTTAAGTGCGTAGTCATACTCTCCTGTAATGTGATGACATTCAAGAATTTCATCTGCATTATCCACGAAAGCCTGCAGCTCTTTTACTGTGCTGCCTGTTGTATTTTCGAGGCTGACAAGCATTAAAACCGATAGCTCCTTCTCCATAGCTGAAGGTTTAATAATTGTTGTGTACTGCTCGATAATATTACTGTTCTCCAGTTTTCTCAATCTTTCTGAAACCGCAGAAAGAGAGAGATTCACTTGTTTTGAGAGGTCCGAAATGGACACTCTTGCGTTATTTTGGAGAACCTCCAAAATTTTTACGTCAATTGAATCTAAAGACATTCAACCACCTTCCTTCCACTCCAGTTAATAATTTTATCAAAAATTGCAATAGCATTCAAGTTAATTATTTAACAATATATTAATTTTTATTAATAATTGATAGTTCTAAGGAATGGTTTTTTACGCCGGACGAGGCATTTGTGCGTTTTTCATAGATCGAATTATCACGAATGTGTATAATAAAAAACCACGAATGTGTAAAGTAAATCTTTACAAAACCTTTTAATTATGCTATACATTGCACCTGAAGTATACAGGATAGGCGACTGCGCTAAGGTTGCCACTGCCGGAGAAGCAATCCAGCAGGGATACTTCTTGTCTTTTTCACTGTAGGCGACTATACTGAATCTATATAAGATTCTTCAAAAATCATCTAAAGAAAGGTAACTGAAAGGAGAAAAACCATGAAGTTTTTTATTCGCATAATCAGTGTTGTACTTGCACTGTGCCTTATGCTCTCAGCCACTCTTTGCGTGAGCGCTGCAGAGAAATCCACCAATACCATTGACCGCTTTATTGATATTAACAAAAGTGCGTGGTACTTCGACAGTGTTCGATTTTGCGTCGAAAACAACTTGATGGACGGTGTATCAAACAGCTCCTTTGCGCCTGAAGGTACTGCCACCAGAGCTCAGATTGTGACGGTCCTCTACCGTATGGCCGGTGAACCTGAAGTTAAGAACGACAATATTTTTAGCGATGTTCCCTCTGGCAGCTATTATGAGAAGGCTGTGGTTTGGGCCGCAGGCAAGGGCATTGTATCCGGATACGGAAACGGAAAATTCGGTCCAGACGATCCTATTATCAGAGAGGAGCTTGCGGTAATTATGCACCGATATGCAATCTGCAAAGAATATGATGTAAGTATCGGTGAAAGCACCAACATTCTGGACTATGACGATGTTTTCGATATCAGCAGCTGGGCCGTATCCGCTTTCCAGTGGACCTGCGGTACCGGCATTATGAGCGGCTGCGATATGATGCTGCGTCCACATGACACCGCTACTCGTGCCGAGATTGCGTCTGTACTCAAGAAAGCCTACACCGAATTCGAAAAAATGGATAATGGTGGCGTAAATGTTCGTCCGATTGCCGGCGGCTGGTCAATAAACACTGAGTTTACTCTGGCTGAAATTCCGCAGAGTGCCGCTGCTGCATTTACCGCCGCTACTGAAAATCTTTTGGGTATGAAATACACCCCCGTTGCATATCTGGGAATTCAGGTTGTGGCAGGTCGCAACTATGCATTCCTTTGCACATCCACAAGCGTAACAGCGAAGCCTGAAACCGGATTGTGCGTTGTAGTTGTCTATCAGAGTTTATCCGGAGAGTCAAGCATTCTGCGGATTAACGAGATAAATAGCATGGTCATCGCAGATGAAACTGAGCTGAACTTCAGCGGCGTCAAAGCCGGTGGCTGGAATGTCAGCAGTGCAGTTGCTTCACCGCTCCCAGCGGCAGTACAGAAAGCCTTTGATACCGCTACAGGCGAGCTTGTTGGTGTTGGTTACAAGCCGGTGGCATATCTGGCAAGTCAAGTAGTGGCCGGCATCAACTATGCTGTTCTCTGCACCGCAACTACAGTTACGGCAGAGCCTGTGACAGTTCCGGCACTTGTCATTGTTTATGCTACTCCGGATGGCAGTGCGAAGCTGACCCATATTGCGCCATTTACAATTTAATAGCGCATAGTAAACGATATTTTTAATAGCAGGTCACATTTGACCTGCTTTTCGTTTATCTTGATTTACGAAGAAAAGTTCTGTGACTCATAGATAATAATCTACTTTCTTGTTATAATAGAGTGTTAGATTATGTGGTCGAAGGAGGCCTTTTATATGGAAAGCAATTTTATTCATGACATTATTGACAAGGACTTAGAAGAGGGAAAGTACACCCACGAGATTACAACACGTTTCCCGCCGGAGCCAAATGGCTATCTGCACATTGGTCACTGCAAGTCGATCTGTCTTAACTTCGGCACTGCTAAGAAATATGGTGGTAAGTGCAATCTCAGATATGATGATACAAACCCGGTTAACGAGGATGATGAATTCGTAGGATCCATCGAGGAAGACGTTAAGTGGCTTGGTTTCTCCTGGGATAATTTAAATAAGGCATCTAATTATTTTGACAAGATGTATGAATGCGCTGTCCAGCTGATTAAGCTTGGAAAGGCATATATTTGTGAATACTCTGCAGATCAGATCAGAGAAACAAGAGGAACTCTTACCGAGCCGGGAAAGAATTCTCCTTGGAGAGACAGAAGCGTAGAAGAGAATCTCGCAATTTTCGAAGATATGAAGAATGGCAAGTATGCGGACGGAGAAAGAGTTCTTCGTGCAAAGATTGACATGGCTTCTCCAAATATGAACATGCGAGATCCTGTAATTTACCGTGTAATGCATGTTACACATCAGAACACAGGAGACAAGTGGTGCATCTATCCTATGTACGATTTCGCTCATCCTCTCGAGGATGCTATCGAAGGAATCACCCACTCACTTTGCACTCTCGAATTTGAGGATCACAGACCGTTCTATAACTGGGTTCTTGAATCACTCGGTTGGAAGGAAGCTCCTCAGCAGATCGAATTTGCAAAGCTCAATCTCACCAATACCATCATGAGCAAGCGTAATATTAAAAAGCTCGTTCTTGAAGGCAATGCTGAGGGCTGGGATGATCCAAGGCTTTGCACCATCGCAGGAATGCGCAGAAGAGGATATACTCCGGCCGCACTCAGAAATTTCTGTGATGCTATCGGCGTTGCAAAGGCAAACTCTCTTATTGATATGAGCCAGCTTGAAGTATTCGTTCGCGACGACTTAAACGGCAAGGTTGATAACAAGATGGTTGTTTTAAAGCCGCTCAAGCTGATAATCGATAACTATCCGGAAGGACAGATTGAAATGCTCCCTATCGAGAACAATCCGGCTGATGAAAATTCCGGAGTTCGCGAAATTCCGTTTGGCCGCGAGCTTTACGTAGAGCAGGATGACTTTATGGAGGTTCCTGCGAAGAAGTATTTCAGACTCTTCCCGGGCAATGAGGTTAGACTTAAGAATGCATACTTTGTAACCTGCAACAGCATCGTTAAGGACGAGGCAGGAAACGTTACAGAGCTTCACTGCACATACGATCCGGACACAAAGTCAGGAACTCCGGGCGCAGACGCTCGCAAGGTAAAGGGCACTATCCACTGGGTAGAGGCAAGCACTGCTGTTGACCTTCCGGTTCGCCAGTATGGCTACCTTGCATATCCAAATGAAGAGACCGGAAAGAACGAATTTGATCCTGCATCAAGAGAGGATCTCGTTGTTAAGGGCGAGCCAGGCCTTAAGGATGCTAATCCGGGCGAGCGCTTCCAGTTCTTCAGAAACGGATACTATATTTGTGACACAGTATTAAGCAAGCCGGGGGCTCCGGTATTTAACCAGATTGTTGGACTCAAGTCCTCCTGGAAGAAATAGAGTATTGAGAAACATTAAATTAGTAATTCAATATGACGGGACGAATTTTGCTGGGTGGCAGCGCCAAAAGGATGGCGTTCGCACAGTGCAGGGCGTGCTAGAGGATGCTTTAAGTCTTGCCTGCAGACAGGAGGTTAAGGTCGAGGGCAGCAGCCGCACAGATGCGGGGGTTCATGCGTTTGGACTTTGCGCAAGCATGCTTCTCCCGGACGACGGGATCCCGACCGATAAAATCCCAAAGGCGACGAATGATATTTTGGCCTTTGACAAGCTCGAGGGCATAGGCGATATCAAGATTGTCAGTGCAACCGAGATGCCGGAGGGCTTCCATGCCCGCCACAGCGCCAAGGGTAAGCGATACATTTACCGCATATATAACTGCGAGGAAAAATCACCCTTCAGACGCAGTCAGTTTTATCAGGTTGCAAAGCCGCTTGATCTTGAGCGAATGAGAAAGGCCTGCGAGTACATCAAGGGCACTCACGATTTCAAATGCTTTGAGACAAGCAGCAACAGTCCGAGAGAAACGACGGTCAGAACTATATTCGAGCTTGATGTATTAAAGAACGCCGTGTCAGACAAGGCCTTTCAATACACAGTAGTTGTTGAGGGCGACGGCTTTCTTTACAACATGGTCCGCATCATAGTGGGCACCCTCGTTGAGATCGGGCTTGGCAAGATGGAGCCTGAGAATGTTAAGGCCATCATAGAAAGTAAGGACAGGGGCAATGCAGGCCATACCGCTCCGCCGCAGGGCCTCTACCTTGATGAAGTGTTTTATTAATTAAAGATATAGGAGAAAATTCTAATGGAAAACAACAGACCTTCTTGGGATGAATACTTTATGGATATGGCAGAGCTTGCCAGAAGACGTACTACCTGCCTTCGCAGAGGTGTAGGCGCTGTAATCGTAAAGGATAACAGAGTAGTCGCAACAGGATATAACGGAACTCCAAAGGGAATTTCACATTGCTCAGAAGCAGGCTGCCTCAGAGAAAAGCTCAATGTTCCCTCCGGCCAGCGCCACGAGCTTTGCCGCGGACTTCATGCAGAGCAGAACGCAATCATTCAGGCCGCATGCACAGGCGCATCTGTTGAGGGCGCAACCCTGTACTGCACAACTCAGCCTTGCGCAATTTGCACAAAGATGATTATTAACGCAGGCATTAAAAGAATAGTAATAAAGGAAAGCTATCCTGATGAGCTCGGACAGGCAATGATCGCAGAGTCCGGAATTCAGGTAGACATTTTAGAATAGATGATTATACAGTGTTTGAAGGCGTTTCTGCTTGCCGCAATTGTTACCGCGGCGCTGACGCCTATTGCAATAAAAATAGCCCCAAAGCTCGGGCTCATGGATGTTCCAAAGGACGGACGCAGAATGCACGACAAGCCTATTCCAAGAATAGGCGGCATTTGCATTTTTATCGGCATGCTCGTTGCAATTTTGGCTTTCGTTCCGAGAACTGAAGGCACTGCCGGAGAGCGCCAGGTTATAGGTTTCCTCGTCGGCGCCGCAATGATAGTGCTGCTTGGAATAATTGATGACTTTAAGAGTCTTCCCGCAAAGGTAAAGCTCCTTGGCCAGATTATCTGTGCCATCGTGCCTTGCTTTTTCAGCGTAAGAATCTTTGCCATTTCGAATTTCTTTAGCGGTGGCTACTTCGTATTTCCGAAGTGGTTCGCGGTTATACTCACAGTATTTTGGATAGTCGGAATCACCAATACCATCAATCTTATTGACGGCCTTGACGGCCTTGCTGCCGGAGTCTCCTGCATCAGCTGCTTTGCGGTTGCATATACCAGCTATCTTGCCGGAAGACCCGAGACCTGCCAGCTTGTTCTTGCTATTGCCGGAGCAGCCTTTGGCTTCCTGATTTTCAACTTCCATCCCGCAAAAGTATTCATGGGCGACGCAGGCTCAATGCTTCTTGGATACAGCCTTGCGACCATGTCTCTTATCGGAGTTTCCTCGACAAAGGGAACAGTACTCTTTGTAAGCTTTATTCCGCTTATTATATTGGCTCTGCCGATATTTGATACAAGCTTTGCAATTCTTCGCAGAGTCGCAAACCACAAACCAATCATGTCTCCGGACAAGGGGCATCTTCATCACAGAATCATGGCTTTAGGCTTCGGCCAGGCCAGAGCAGTACTCGCCCTTTACTGCATTTCAGCAATCATGGGCGTTGCAGGAATCCTGTGGACGCTGCACATGAGACTCGAGGCAATCATCCTTGCGATAATCGGCGCAACCCTGATCTTCGTATTCCTCGGAATCGATCCCCTCAAGCCCGCCCCCACACACGAAGAGCCTGATACTGAAGAATCTGATACTAAGGATATTAATATATGAAGAAAGTTATGACAGTCTTCGGGACCCGTCCCGAGGCAATAAAAATGGCGCCCGTAGTAAAGGCCTTGAAAAATACCGAAGGCATCAACTGCCTGGTCTGCGTAACCGCCCAGCACAGAGAAATGCTTGACCAGGTTCTCGAGCTCTTTGACATTCACCCTGACTACGACCTGAATATAATGAAGCCAAATCAAACCCTTTCCATGATTACTGCAAACGTAATCACCGGAATGGAAGAGGTTTTAGTAAAAGAGCGCCCAGATCTTGTTTTGGTTCACGGCGATACAAGCACAACCTTTGCCACATCTCTGGCATGCTACTATCAGCAGATTCCCGTTGGACACGTTGAGGCAGGCCTCAGAACCTATGACAAGTACTCCCCGTTCCCGGAAGAGATGAACCGTGTGCTTACAGGTCAGATTTCAGAAATTAACTTTGCACCGACCGAAAGAAACCGCAGCAACCTTTTAAGAGAGGGCGTTGCTCCGGAAAAGATATTCATTACAGGAAATACCGTAATCGATGCGCTGCTTGAAACCGCCGCAAAGCCGTACGAGTTTGAAGACGAGGTTTTAAAGAGCATCGACTTCGAGCACAAGAGAGTAATCGCGGTAACCGCGCACAGACGCGAGAACCTCGGCGAATATATGGCAGAGATTTTCAGCGCCATCGCAGATATTGCGCGCGAGTACGAGGATGTCGAGGTTGTTTACCCTGTTCATCTCAACCCTAAGGTTAGAGAAGAGGCTAATCAGTACCTTGGCGGAATTCCGAATATTCATTTAATCGAGCCGCTTACCTATCAGCCATTTGTAAAGCTTCAGGCAAAATCCTTCTTTATTATTACCGACAGCGGCGGAATACAGGAAGAGGCGCCAAGCCTTGGAAAGCCGGTTCTGGTTGTTCGCAAGGAAACCGAAAGGCCGGAGGCTGTCGAGGCCGGAACAGTTAAGATGGCCGGAGTCGACCGTAAGACAGTTTATTCACTGGCAAAAGAGCTTCTTGATGATAAAGAAGCTTATGATAAAATGGCTCGCGCCATTAACCCTTACGGCGATGGAAAAGCAGCCGTTAGAATCGCAAAAATCATCAAAACAGGGTCATTATAAGTTATACCCAAACATTAACAGGCAATTGTGGAAAGAACGTTCGATATAAAGCGAACGTTCTTGTTTTGTAATTTCAAAAAATCAAAAAAATATGGATATTTCCTTGATGATTTCGTGTATAAGGGTACAATAACAGTATCAAAACATACTTATTCGTATTTTTTGTACGAGATTTAATAAGAATTTAAGGAGATTATTAGAAATGAAAAGAATTTTAGCTATTCTTCTCGCACTCGCAATGATTTTTTCACTTGCAGCATGCGGAGAACAGAAGACAGAAGAACCTCAGGCAGAGACTGAAGCAACAGTATTCAAGGCTGGTATGGTTTGCATCGGTGACGAGCAGGCAGCATACGACAGAAACTTCTACATGGCAGCTGACGCAGCTAAGGAACAGCTTGCTGCAAAGGGCATCAATGTAGAATGGACATACACATACAACCATCCTGAAGGAGACCCGGTTGCAGTTGACTGCGAAGAGCTCGCAGACAGTGGTTGCCAGTTAATCATCTGCAACTCCTATGGTCAGGAACCGGCTGCTCTTACAATTGCTCCGGATTACCCAGATACAGTATTCGTAGGATGCACAAATGAAGGTGGTTGGAAGGATTCCCTTACAAACACAGTTAACGCATTCCCAAGCATTTACGAAGGTCGTTACCTCGCAGGCGTTGCTGCAGGTTGCAAGCTTCAGGAAATGATCGACAACGGCGAAATCACAGCTGATGAAGCAGTTCTCGGTTACGTAGGCGCATTCACATTCGCAGAAGTAATTTCAGGTTACACAGCATTCTTCCTTGGCGCACAGAGCATTTGCCCAAGCGCTACAATGCTTGTAGAATTCATCGGTTCTTGGGGAGATCCAACAATGGAAGCTCAGACAGCTCAGGACCTTATCGACAGAGGCGCAGTTCTTATTTCACAGCACTCTGACTCCACAACACCGGCTACAACAGCTCAGCAGAACGGTGTTTACCACGTAGGTTATAACATTGCCATGAGTGATGTTGCTCCGGATGCAAGCATCATTTCATCCAGAATTGACTGGACAAACTACATGGTATATGTAATTGAAACAATCGTTAACGGCGGAACAGTTGATCAGGACTACTACCAGCACGGTCTTGCAAGCGGAGACGTTAAGCTCACAGACCTCAACACAGCAATCGCTGCTCCTGGAACACAGGAAGCTATCGACGCTGCTGCTGCTGCAATCAAGGCTGGCACACTCCAGGTTTACGATACAAGCAAGTTCACAGTTGCAGGCGAAACAGTTACACAGTGCTTCGCACTTGATATGGACGGTGACTGGGCTGCTGATACAGAAGAAGCAGTATTCGATGGTGCATTCCACGAAAGCTACTTCCAGTCAGCTCCGTACTTCGGACTCAGAATCGACGGAATTACACTTGTAAACGAAGCTTACTAATAATTTCCTAACATAAATAATCAATAGAAAAGAGGACGGACTGCTAAAGGCTCCGCCCTCTTTCCTGTCATTTAAGACTCACTTATTTCTGTAAATCGAGACACATAATGGAACACGCAGTAGAATTTAGAAAAATTACAAAGAGGTTCGGATCGGTAATCGCTAATAATTCGGTTGACCTTTATCTGGACCGAGGGATTATTATGTCCCTGCTTGGCGAGAACGGCTCCGGCAAAACAACTCTTATGAATATGCTTGCCGGTATCTACTTCCCTGATGAAGGACAGATCTTTGTTGACGGAAAGCCTGTTACTATCGCCTCCCCAAAGGATGCCTATGACAATGGTATCGGTATGGTTCATCAGCACTTCATGCTGGTTGACGTTTTTACCGCCGCTGAAAATGTTGCTCTTGGACTTGAAGACGGCAAGTACGATATGAAGGCTGTTGCCGCAAGAGTGCAGGAGATTTCCGACAAGTACGGCTTTGGCATTGACCCTAATAAAAAGATATATGACATGTCTGTTTCTGAAAAGCAGACAGTAGAAATAATTAAGATTCTGTACCGTGGTGCAGACATTCTTATTCTTGATGAGCCGACCGCAGTTTTAACACCGCAGGAAACTCAGAACCTTTTCAAGGTTATGAAGAATATGAAGGAGGATGGCAAGGCTATCATCATCATTACTCATAAGCTGAACGAGGTTATGGAGGTCTCTGATGTCGTTGCAGTTCTTCGTAAGGGCGAGCACATCAAGACCGTTCGTACAAATGAAACAAATCCTGACGAGCTTACCGAATGGATGGTAGGCCGTGCAGTTGAGCTTGATATCGCAAGACTTGATCCTGTTAATCCGACCCCGCGTATTACTATCGCAGGCCTCAGCTGCCGCGACAGTGAAGGCGTAAAGAAGCTTGATGACGTTGGCTTCATCGCTTACGGCGGAGAAATCCTTGGCATCGCAGGCATCGCAGGCTCCGGACAAAAGGAGCTGCTCGAGGCAATCGCAGGTCTCAGACATCTCGATTCCGGCTCAATTATTTATTCTCCGGAGGGCGCCGCTCCGCAGGAGCTCGTTGGCAAGACTCCGATGGAAATCAGAGAAGCCGGCGTAGCTATGGCATTTGTTCCTGAGGACAGACTCGGAATGGGTCTTGTCGGCGGCATGGGAATGCCGGGCAACATGATGCTCAGATCCTGGAAACAGGGAAAGGGAATCTTCGTTGACAAGAAGGCTCCTGAAAAGCTTGCAGAGGATGTATACAAATTCCTCGAAGTTGTAACACCTTCACTTGACTATCCGGTTAGAAAGCTTTCCGGTGGTAACGTACAGAAGGTCCTCGTAGGACGTGAAATCGCATCCAGCCCTACTGTACTTATGACAGCATATGCCGTAAGAGGCCTTGATATTAACACCTCTTACGTAATTTACAACCTTATGGCCGGCCAAAAGGCAAAGGGCGTTGCAGTTATATTCGTAGGCGAAGATCTCGACGTACTGCTTCAGCTTTGCGACAGAATCCTCGTTATGTGCGATGGTAAGGTCAGCGGAATTGTTAATGCAAGAACAACTACCAAAGAAGAAATCGGTCTTCTCATGACAAGCGAAGGAGGTAATAAATAAATGAATACTAAAGAACCTCTCATTCGTTTAGCAAAAAGAGAAGATATGGCAAGGAGCCAGATGTGGGCTATCAGACTTGGTGCCTTCTTATTTGCAATAATCCTCGGCGGCCTGATCTTCTTCCTTGTTGACTCAAATCCCGTTGAGGCATACGGCACAATGATTGCCGGAGCCCTCGGAAAGAAATCCGGTCTTCGCCAGGTTGCAAAGCTTGCCATTCCTCTTCTTGGAACAGCACTTGCACTTGCTCCGTGCTTCAAGATGAAGTACTGGAACATCGGTGCAGAAGGACAGATTACTATGGGCGCAGCTGCCGCAAGCTTCTTCGCTCTTAAGTGCTATCAGGGACTGCCATCAGTTGCACTTCTCATCATCATGGGTATTGCTTCCATGGTTTTTGGTGCATTCTGGGCTATGATTCCTGCATACTTTAAATCAAAATGGGGCACAAACGAAACTCTGTTTACTCTGATGCTCAACTACATCGCCATCGGTATTGTAGGCTGGCTGCAGGGTGGCCCTTGGGAAGGAAAGCCGGGTTCACAGATCATCCCGAACTTTGACACAAAGGCAGTTCTTCCGAAATTATTTGGCGTACATATCGGATGGATAATCGTACTTGTACTTTCAGTAGTGATGTTCATCTATTTGGAATATACAAAGCACGGCTTTGAAGTTGCCGTTCTCGGTGAATCAGAAAATACAGCTCGCTACGCAGGTATGAACGTTGCTCTCGTAACAGTTCGTACAGCTGCTATGTCCGGAGCCATCGCAGGCCTTGTTGGTTTCATGCTCGCAAGCGGAACAAACCAGACACTCTTCTCCGGAATTGCCGCAGGCGCAGGCTTTACCGCAATTACAGTTTGCTGGCTGTCACAGCTTAACCCGTTTGCAATGATTGGTATTTCAGTCCTGCTTGCTGTATTAAGCAAGGGCGCAAGCACACTTCAGACAGCGCTTTCAATCCCTGCATCTGTATCTGATATCATCACAGGTATCATTCTTCTCAGCATGCTCGGCTGCGAATTCTTCATTAACTACAGAATGATCTTCCGTGGCAAGCACGAAGAGATTCAAAAGACTATGGCAAAGCCAAAGGTAGAGGAAACTTCGGCAGAAGAAATAGGCCAGAAAGTTGCACCATGGGATGCAGCTGAAGAAAAGGAGGCTGAATAATGAACTTTAATTTGATGGGTTTAATTAGAGCCGCTATTCTTAACGGCACACCGCTTCTCTTTGGTACAAGCGGCGAAATTCTTACTGAAAAGGCAGGAAACCTCAACCTCGGCGTTGAAGGTCTTATGTATATGGGCGGAGCTTTCGGGCTTTGCGGAGCATATGTTTACGGAAATATAATGGGCGATGCCGCAAGCGGTGTTGTCGCAGTAATCATTTCCCTGATTTGCAGCTTTATTGCCGGAGCTATTGGTTCTTTAATCTTCAGCTTCCTGACAATTACTCTCAGAGCAAACCAGAACGTAACCGGTCTTGCACTTACCATTTTCGGTACCGGAGTCGGACAGTTCATGGGCGAGCTCATGAGAATCAGAGCAGGCGGAAATGTTGCAGTAAGCAATGCTCTTAAGAATGCTTTCGCAAATTCATTCTTCCCGCAGGCAATGCAGGATATCCCTGTTATCGGACCGCTGCTCTTCAGCTACAACGTATTTGTATATCTCGGCGTAATTATGGTCATTGCAATGTGGTTCTTCATGACCAAGACCAGAAAGGGACTTTACCTCAGATCTGTTGGTGAGTCTCCGGCAACAGCTGACTCCGCAGGTATCAATGTTGAGAAGTATAAGTATCTTGCAACAATTATCGGTGGCGGCATTTCCGCTATCGGCGGCATGGTTTATACAATGACAATCGCAGGTACAGTTTGGAACCACACAGCACTCTCCGGCGAAGGCTGGGTTGCAGTTGCTCTGGTTATCTTCTGTCTGTGGAAGCCGCTCAACTCACTTTGGGGCTCAGCACTCTTTGGTGGACTTCTTATTCTCTACCTCAGACTGCCAATCCCATTTATCCCGACCCAGATCTACAAGGTTGTTCCTTACATCGCAACCGCTGTTGTACTCGTTCTCGTTTCAATGCGTCAGCGCAGAGAGGACCAGCCACCTGCAGCACTTGGTCAGGCATATTTCAGAGAAGAAAGATAGTATATATAGAAAACAAATACCCGAGAAAAAATATTTTTTCTCGGGTATTTTTATACAATCTACGGCAGAAAACCCAGAAGTCTTCAGCTTCTGGGATGAATGCCTTCGAAAATTAGCCTTGGTTTTCAATATATCTGCGGATTGTTTCAGGATTTGCCTCTCCGATTGAACAGGCAAAAAATCCGTCTGACCAAAAGGTATGCTCTTTCCAAAACTG
>DCHA01000056.1 GCA_002315535.1 Firmicutes bacterium UBA1764
CGGAAGCAAAGGTGATAAGCATTTATCATAAAGGAGCTTATGAAAATATCAGCGAAGCGTATGCGTTCATAATGAAGTACGCAGAGAGCAACGGATACGAGATTGACGGATTTGCTCGTGAATGCTACATTGATGGTATTTGGAACAAAGAGTCAATTGAGGATTGGCTGACAGAGATTCAGCTTCCGGTAAAATAAGAAGAGAAAGCTTTTATGTGCGCAAAACTCTTTTGAAAAAGTGTACCTGTATGCCGCCGCAGCCTATCTTGCGAAAAACGGCAAGAAGGTCCTTAACTATTAATATTACGGCGCAACACCTTAGGCAGTTGCGCCGTTTATTTTTGTCCGACGGAACAATTTTTCGATTTTTCTTGTAACGAAATCTAATATTTGAGCATTAATAAATGTAAACAGAAAGGAGGGACGGCAAAATGCAAATAAATGAAGATATTTACAGACAATATGCAGACTATGTTTATAAATATCTTATGTCAATGAGCGGAAATGAAGATCTTGCGGAAGAATTAACGCAGGAGACTTTCTATCAAGCGATAAAAAGCATTGGTAGGTTTGACGGAAGCTGCAAGATAAGCACCTGGCTGTGCTCGATAGCAAAGAACCAGCTGCTGGCCTACAGACGCAAGCATCCTGAATATGCAGATATAGATAGCGCAGAGCAGACTGCCGAATCCTCCGAAGAAACCGTAATTGCTAATCTGGACCGAATGCGACTTTTGTCTGAACTTCATTCTTGTCCGGAGCCTTACAGAGAATAATTGTATCTCAGACTATTTGCAGACCTGAGCTTCAAAGAGATTGGAGAAATAATGGGTCGGACAGAGAACTGGGCACGAGTTACATTTTTTAGAGCGAAGGAATATTTAAAAGGGGAAATTGAAAAGAATGGATAGATTGTCATGTAATGTTGTTCGCGATCTTCTGCCGCTGTATGCAGAAGGCTTGACCAGCGAAGAAACAAATAAAGAAATAAACGGGCATCTTTCAGAGTGCGCAAGCTGCAAGGTGTATTATGACGATATGCTCAAAGACATCTCCGGTGAACTTGGAAAAGAGACAGACGATGCAGAAGCAAAAACTGTAGATTACTTAAAAAAGAGCAACAGGGTATTTAAAAGGGGTATTGTATTTGCAGCGATAGCAGTAGTAGCGCTTCTTGCTTGCATAGCTCTTTCAAGGGGTTATCTGACTACGCATAGTGTGCGTTTTGAAAATGCCGAAGTAACAACTCTTGAAGCTACTGCGCAAAGTGTTCATTTAGAGGGACTTCTTGTAAATGAAAACGAAGGAGTAAAGAATGTAACATATTCTTTTTCAGATGATGGCACTCTGTACATAAGCCTGACTGAACGACTGAAAACTCCGTTTAACAAAAGAAACTTTTCGGCTGATTATCAAACCACCGATACAATAAAATGTATTAAGCTTGCCGGAGTTGTTATTTGGGAAAACGGAAAAGAAATTCCGGATAATGCAGGGAAGCTATTTGCTTCAAAGCATTCACACCTTGGCGATATGTCTGCAAACGGTGAAACTGTTAAAGCCCTTGGTATGGTTGACGAGCTTGGCAGCTTTACAAACGAGCTGCAGACATCACAGACTCCGTATGGTTGGACAATATATCTTTCGGAAGATAAGGGTGGCGTTAATCAGAATAAGCTTGATTATCAGCTTAAGTATTATGCCGCAATGCTTATCGCAACTATCGATAATTTGGGCTATGTTCGTTTTGAATACACAGTAGATGGACAGCCAAAAACATTTGAACTTACCGAGTCCGAAGCAGACCTTTACTACGGAAGTTCAGTAAAGGCTGCTGCGAAAACAGCTGCCGGATTAACAGATTTAATTACGAAATTATAATAGTATCTCAAATATAAAATGTTAAAGGGCTCAGTTCATAGGAACTGAGCCCTCTTTTCTTTGATGGTATTTAGTGAGGTACGTTAATCTGTATCGGCTTGATTTCCGGTTCGTCCATCCTTATTTTATCCTGCAGAGATTCGAGCTCTTCTTCCGGAGCCTTCTCCAGAGACTTCTTTTCAGCTATGGAGATTAAAGCCTTATTCAGCTCTTCATCGCTGTAAATACGACCCGCTTCTTTTTCTTTTATGCGAGATTGAAGCATAATTTCAACAGGAAGAATATCATCAGGATTCTTAACCTGTTCTTTTAACGCGATTTCTTCTTTGTCGAAATTACTGATAAGCTTTGTGCGTTCCATGATGGCCGCTCTAAGAGCCTTAACTGCATCAAGACGCTGCTGTCCAAGCTGAGTATGCTTTCTCTCGCCATCAGCATCCTCGCGCTTTGCAATATATGTTTCCAATGATTTGAGAAGATCTTCAGACTTATCCTTCCATTCTTCGGAACTCATATTCCAGTCATTGTTGCTGAATGCGTCGCTGTTGTTCTTGTAATTCTCAATCTTTTGCAAAACATTCTTGAAGTATTTGGAGTCACTGATCCCAAACAGCTTCTTTGATCTTTCAACTCTCTTAATAACTTCATTAATCTGTTTTGTAAATTGGCCCTGCAATTTCTCAAGCTGGGCAGTTCTCTGTTCAAGAACTTCACTCTTCTTGGCAACAAAGCTGTTCTTTGCATTTGCCATCTTTAAAGATTCCTGAGATAAATTATTGATGGCGCTATTAACCAGAAGTGTAGAGTTCTGGAATTCAATCAGTTCGTTTCTTGCATCCATGAATGATGCGAGTTTTTCAATATGTGGCTCGTCGATTTCTTTATGCAGATCGACAAGTCTCTGGGCCTTTATAGGAGCCCATTTTTCTGACAACTTTTTCTTTAAAGCTGAGAGTCTGTTATTTCTTTCTTGTAAACGTTGTCCAACTTTATGGAATTGCGATTTAAGCTTCTCGTCTTTTGCATTAACTTTTTCATCAAACAGGCCCTTGCCGGAGTTAATAATGTTCTTAGCCTTGTTAATTAGATCAACTTCTTTTTGCAGAGAAGTTCCCATAACTCGGAGTTCTTCTATTTCTTTATTATTAGAGTCTATTTCTTTTTGCTTTTCCGGTGAGATTGTCTTTAATTCCTCTGCACGTTCTCTTGTTTCATCAATTAATCTGTTATCAATTTCAATTTCTAATGCAAGACTGTCAAGTTTCTTCTTGTAACCCGCATACAATATATCCATTTTCTTGTGGATATCAGCGACCTGATCCTTAAATGGAGTAATATTGTTTACAGTATTCAGAATGTTATTTAAAGCTGATAGTTTTGTCTCAAAAGTATCGAGAGTTTTTTTCGCCTCTTTAGAAAGTTTAAAGTTCTTTTTTTCTTTATTATTCTTGTCATAGTATTTATGAACCGCGCTCTTTATTAGCGAGAGATCCATTATTATGCCTTGCTGGATTGAAGGGCTTTGTCCTTGAGGATCGGTTATGCTCTTATTTGTATTCAGTTCTTCAAAAGCTTTTTTGTAATAATCGTAAGCTTCTTTATTTTCTGTTTCCAGGACTTTGCATAAATTAATTTTTGCCTGTATACAATCCTTAAGCGGATCAGGTACTCGAACATGGAAGCTTGCCTGATGAACTCTCACTGATAGGTCCGCAACAGCTTGATCCTTTGCAGCGATGGCATCCAAAAGGTTTTGTTTTATAGTCGAAGCTATATCAAGATTAATGTACTGATCTATGTATTCCTGCTTAACCTGTGATACCTGGTTTTCATCATATTTGTGCTCAAGCATTGCACTGATGGCTTGCATTTCATTTTGCTTTGCCTCAATGTCTTTGTTTATTTCGCCAATTTTCTCCAGGTATATAAGGCTTGCATTGAGGATATTATTATTTGCTTTTTCGAGTTTTGTTATGTTTTCCGACAGAACTTTCTGGTTTTGTTTTTTTGCGGACAGCATTTCATCAGCGTCCTTGAGGAGTTTATTGAAGTCCTCTTTTCCGAAGTTTTCAAACAAGCTGTCAGGAACAATGTTTTTAAGACTGCTAATTGTAGACTGCTGAACTCCTGCTTTAAGGGCGCTTGTCTTTAATTCATTAAATTCCTCAAGCTCTTTTGCAAACTTTAAATAATTTTCGTTATCAGAATTTGGAACGATTCCACGCTTTGTCATTTCAGCCTTCAGCGATTCAAATTCCTTTTGTGACACTGCATATTCGGCATTAATTCTATTGGCTTCATCATTAAGCTCGGCCATATAATCACCGTCAGCCAGTAGTTCGCAATCACGCATCTTTTTTTCATAGTCGTTTTGTTCTTTTTTCAAACCCTCATTTATGAGATCTTCCAGAACATCTACGGCATTCTTGTTGGTGTTTTTATCTCTTGCCAGTATTTCAGGCGAATTCAGTATGTCCGAAGCGGTGATTATTCCCTTTTTTTCAATAAGTGTTTTCAGCTGTGGATACAGATTGGCATTAACTTGATCAGAAAGTACATTTTTGAAATTAAACGTATCTGTGCCATTATTCTTTATATAGTTGTTAATAACATTTTGACTCTTCTTGCACTGTTCCTTGTATTCGTTCTTTGCAGTTTCGTAATCCTTTGTTTCCTTCTCTGCATTAACATCAGTAAAGTTATAAGAATTCTTTAAGAATTGTCCTATGCTAAAGAATAAGTCCTTTCCGTTTTGCGCCATACGGAAAGCCTGATCATCATAATAATCGATTTCAAATTTATTATTTCTGATGGCATTATTAATCTCAGCTGTTTGCTTGATCATCAGCCTGTTATACTGGAAATATAAATAATTGAGGTTTCTGAATGACTTAAATTGATTCTCAAGGTGTGTGTTAAGCTTTTTCTGATAGCTTTCATCGGTATCACGCTGTGTACGTGTAGGCTCTTTTTCCTTGAGCCTTTCAAGGTTCAGCATAAGCTGATCCAGGCAGTCCTTAACTGAGAGTTCATCCTCCATTGGTTCAAACTCAGAATTATTTCCTGTATTAGCCTTAAGCTCTTCGCCCTGCCACTGTGTGTACAGCTCTGCAATGTCATCTCTGTACTGAGGGTGGTCTGTGATATAGGATGAAAGCTTTGTTACATTTCTTATATCAAACTTTGCGTTTTCAACACCATTTGCGAGATCGTCAAGAATTTCTCCGCCAACGTTAAGAAGCGGCGCAACCTTTGCGACCTGCTTTTCATCGCCAAAAGCCTTATAGCCGGCAACGGCAACCTTATAAATCTTGCCTGCCCATTTCAGTGCAGGACTCTTGATGTTGTATTTTCTGATTGCGATAGCAACTCTCTTGCGGTCTTCTTTATCAAAGGCAATATTTACTGCCTCGGCAGCAAAGTTCAGTGCTTTTTCCGCAGTATCTTTTTCTTCTGCATCTTCTTCAGCCTCGTCAGCATCGGCGTCGTCGTCTGCATCGTCGTTCTCTTTGTTGGACTCCTTCTTAGAAGACTTCTTTACTTCTTTCTCTTCTTCTTTTTCGTCTTCCTTTTTATCTTCCTTCTCTTCTTCTTTTTCCGGAGCGTCCTCTTCAGTGTCATCCTCAGGCTGCTCAATGTCCTGCTTCAGGAAAGGATTCTCCTTAATTAAGGTGTCTATACCTGCGATGAAATCCTTGAAAATACCGGTTTTCAATAATTCTTTGAATTGCTCAAGATTCATAATCAATTCTCCTTAGTGGCGACATTTATATAAATTATTTATTAACGATAATAGTATTAGAGCTCGTATCCCAAACTCCATGATATATATTATTACATGTGGTGTTTCACATCCGTTTGTTATTTAGCCTCAAAAGCAGGGCTATGCCGAAGCCTCTTTTCTATTAGTTTTCAGCTCACTGATTATTGATGAGCAAATGATTAAGGCTGCACCAATTATTCCAAAAACATCCATGTCTTCCTTTAAAACGATTGATGACAGTATCAATGCAAATACCGGATCAATATAGCTTAAAATTGCAATAGACTGAGCCGGAAGCTTTTTAAAGCTTGCGAAATACATGCCGTAGGGAATCCCGGTGTGGACGATTCCTACGATTAAAACAAGCACAATTAGACCCGGAGTAATTTCTATTTCCCTGAATTTTTCTGTAAATAAAACATAGGGGATTAATATTATTGCGGCGCAGGCAAGCTGAATAATTGTTTTTTCATATGCATCGTCGACGTCAATTTTCTTATTGATTATTACTACGCTTGCATAAAGGGCTGCGGCAAGCAGTCCGTAAATAACGCCCTTAATATTTTCCGTGTCAAGGCCGCCTCTTGCGGCAACTCCGGAGACAAAAACCATGCCGACCAGCGCGGCTAATGCGCACAGCGCTTTCCTTAGACTGAGCCTTTCCTTAAAGATGATAGGGGAGAGCAGTATAACGATAGTCGGCTCCATGTAGTAGCACAATGTTGCCGTAGCAACAGTGGTGTAATTATATGATTCGAAAAGGAGCATCCAGTTGATGCCGATGATAGCTCCGGTAATCATAATCAGAAGCGTGTTGCGTTTTCCGATGCCACTAAAAACCTTGCGGCCCTTAAGCTTTACAAACAGACACAAAAACAAAGCTCCGATTATGCCTCTTATGCACGCGAGCATCGCTGATGAAAGCGGTATATATACTCTGAACAGGCCGATGCTCCCCCAAATGAGCATCGAGGAGCACAGCATCAAATATGATTTTGTGTTTTTCGTTTCACTAAAATTCATTTGTAAATTAGCTTCTGATATAATAATATATGTAAGTTCAATTTTATCATATATTCGCCATGTTATTAAGCGAGGAATCAATTATTAAGGATCTATGAGTCACAAAAGTACGAAGAAAAAAACTAAATACATTTCTCAGGCGACTCTGATGTCTGAATATAATCTGACTCGCTCGATGATTGATCGTTTTTTGCCGGAGCCTATCGTTCGCAGCAACCCGTACTATAAATCCTCGGCCCCTATGCGTCTTTGGAAAGAGGAGGACGTGCTTCGGGTTTTAAGCGAGAATAAGGAGCTCGCCAGAGTTCTCAAGGAGAAGGCCAAGAAAAAGGAAGCCAGACGTAAAAGGGCGATGGAAAAATCAGCAGAGGCTATTGAGTTCCTAAAGCAGTTTTCTCCGGACGACCTTATCGCGCAGGGGCGCGAAATGAAAAGGCACTTCGTTCTTCACGTTGGCCCGACTAATAGCGGCAAAACCTATGATGCGATTCAGGCACTGAAAAAAGCGGAAACCGGTCTTTACCTTGGACCGCTCAGACTGCTCGCACTTGAGATGTTTGAGAATCTCAATATGGATTCCTGTCCGTGCAATCTGCTTACGGGCGAAGAATTCGAGCCCATTCCAATGGCAAGACACACTGCCTCAACCATAGAGCTTTGCGATTTTGACAGGCATTACGATGTCGTGGTAATAGACGAGGCTCAGCTTATTGCGGACCCCTTCCGCGGCGCCGGCTGGACTAATGCAATATGCCTTGTCAACGCTGATGAGGTTCATGTTTGTCTTGCTCCGGAGGCGAAGAATCTGATCGAAAATCTTCTTATCGCGATGAATACGGAATATGACATTGTCGAGCATGAAAGACTTGTGCCCCTGGAATTCTCCGGAGTATTCAAGGATATTAACGGCGTTAAACCGGGCGATGCGCTTATCGCATTTTCCAGAAAAAGAGTACTTGCAATATCCGCAGTGCTTGAAAAGCGAGGCATTAAATCAAGCGTTATTTACGGGGCGCTTCCACCTGCGGCTCGCCGCGAGGAGACTCGTAAATTCGCCGAAAAGGAAACCCGAGTTGTAGTCGCAACAGATGCAATCGGCATGGGAATATCTCTTCCGATTAAGCGTGTAATATTTGTACAGACAGATAAATTCGATGGTCAGCAGCAAAGACCTCTGACTGTATCGGAAATAAAACAGGTTGCGGGAAGAGCGGGCCGCTTTGGCAAATACGACCTGGGCGAGGTTCTGACCATGGATAACAAGCACCTGATTTCATCAGCCTTAAAGGACGATGTTCCATCAATAGAAAAGCTTCAAATAGCCTTTCCAAAGGAGGCTCTGGAATATGATTATCCTTTGGGAAAGCTATTAAGCCAATGGGACAACCTTGAAAAGAGCGAATTCTACAGCAGAGAGGATATGACCGAGGCAGAATACCTGCTTGAAAAGCTTGGTAATCATGCAAAGGGTGTCAGCCACGATGTTTTGTATAACCTGATTACCTGCCCTGTAGATATTAAGAACGATATGCTGGTAAATTACTGGCTTGAATGTTGTATAAACATCCTCAAGGGTGAGGATTTGCGCCAGCCGAATTTCGGAGAGTATAATCTCGAGCTTTGCGAGCTGAAATATCAGGCCTATGACGTATATCACCAGCTTCTTCGAAGAATCGGAATCGAAGACGATTGTCTCGAGGACAAGGAAAGGCTTTGCAACAAGATTAATAAGTTCCTGCTCAAAAAGAAAAGAGATTATCTCAGACACTGCAGAATTTGCGGCAGAGAGCTGCCTATCAGCTGTGCGTATAATCTCTGTGATGAATGTCACGAAAAAAATAAATATCGTTACTGGGACTAAATATTGTCCTCGTTTGGTACATAGAAAAGCCCGGCAGCCTCATAATCGATGGCTGCCTTTTTTGATGTTTCATCCACGGCTTCGTCAAAGCCCGTGAGCGCCGCGAATGGTGCAAACTGACCTGCGCGGCTGTGCATGCTCATTTGTGCGTGCCTGCTTGAAACATGATGTGGCAAATTAATGATGTCAGAATAATCGTTTTCCATGTCTATGCTTTATGTCCTCCGATTTGTCCGTGGCGCTCTCTTGCGGTTGCGCCTTCTTCAAAATCGAGGCCCTTCAAAATTGCGTTTTTCCCGTATCTTGTTTTTATGTTGATAATGGCTTCCTGAACCTTGCGTTCCTTTTCAAGCTCCTCATCGCTAAGGACTGCCGGTATTGCATCATCCTTAGATTCGCCTTGCAAAGGCATGTCGAATATCGAAAGCTGCTGCTCCTTTGCCTGTTCGGTGCTTTCGCCGATAACGTTTGCAAGAACCACATACATCCTGCGAACGAGAAGCTCCGGATTAACTATTTGTCTAAACAGCTTTTCAGTTGCCTCGACGATTATAGACGAAAGGTTGGTCATTCTGCCTAGGCTTATCGTGCCATGCGCATTCTTCGGCGCCATTCTGCCGTAGAAGTCCTCTTTGATTTCGCCGTTGTAATTTTCCAGGCTCTTAATGTCATAGCATACTGTTAAAACCAGAGTCTCTGAAACGCCTTTTTTATACATGAGTCCCAGAGCCAAATCATCCGCCATTTCCTTTGCGACAATCAGGGCTTCGTCAAATTTATAGCCTCTTGAAAGAACCTGCCCAACTGAGAGGCTGCGGTTCTCCGGTTTGTATTCCTTGATATCCTTGATGGTGCAGGGCTCCCAGCCCCAAGCGTGGTCGATTAATAGTTCTGCTCCGACTCCGAACAGCTTGTACAAAAGCTCCTCGTTATGAAAATCCTCCGGCCTTCCCAGCGAGCACCTTGCGACATCGCCCATGGTCATCATGCCTCTTTGCTCCAGCTTTCTTGCCGTTCCCTTACCAACTCTCCAAAAGTCGGTTAAAGGCTTGTGATTCCAGAGCTTCTGCCTATATGCCATTTCGTCAAGCTCGGCGATTCTAACCCCGTCCTTATCCGCAGGGACATGCTTTGCCTCAACATCCATTGCGATTTTGCAAAGGTACATATTGGTTCCGATTCCGGCGGTTGCGGTTATTCCCGTGCTGTCTAAAACATCGTGAATCATTTTGATGGTGAGCTCTCTGGCGGTCATTTGATAGGTGTTCAGGTAGTCCGTAACATCCATGAAAACCTCGTCGACAGAGTACACATGCATGTCCTCAGCCGCAACATATTTGAGGTAAATGTTGACGATTTTGGTGCTGTACTCCATATAGTACGACATCCTCGGATCTGCAACGATAAACTCAAGCTCGTACTCGGGATGGGCCGCAAGCTCGCTTGCAAAGCAGGATTTACCCGTAAATTTTTTGCCCGGAGCGTTCATGCGTCTGATTGAATTTACACGCTTTACAGCCTCAATTACCTCGAAAAGCCTTGCTCTTCCGGGGATTCCGTAAGCTTTTAGGGATGGTGAAACAGCAAGGCAGATAGTTTTTTCTGTCCTGCTTTGGTCTGCAACGACCAAATTAGTGTCGAGGGGATCCAATCCTCTTTCGACGCATTCAACCGAGGCATAAAAGCTTTTGAGGTCTATAGCGATGTAAGTTCTTTGTTTTTCCATGACATTATTATACATTATATAGTATAATAATTATGTATGTTTTTAACCAAATTTACGTTACGGGAGAAAAAATGTTTCTGTTACTTTTCTGCTTGTGGCTTGTTTTTAATGGGCAAGTAACACTTGAGATAGTGATAATTGGTCTTGGAATCAGTGCTGTCTTGTACTTTTTCTGTTGTCGCTTTATGGGCTTCAGCATAAAAAAGGACAAGACTATTGTGCGTGAGCTTCCTCTTATTTTTGTATATATTGCAAATCTCATTCTTGAGGTTATCAAGGCCACTTTCGCTACCACAAAGTTTATTTTCCAAAAGGAGCAGCCAAGCCCCGCAATAGTTAAGTTCCACAGCGGACTGAAATCTAATACTGCACGGGTGCTACTTGCAAATTCTATTACTTTAACTCCGGGAACAATTACCGTTGATCTGACAGATGACTTATATACGATTCATTGTTTGGATAAATCAATGGGCGATGGAATCGAAGCTTGCAGCTTTGTAAAGCAGCTTCAAAAGATGGAGGAGGTGGCCGGATTATGATTAAATTCCTTTGGGCCATGCTCGTAGTAATGTCCATCCTTTTGCTTGTCTGCATTATCAGATCTATCAAGGGCCCCAGAAATACAGACAGAGTCCTTGCTGTTAATATGCTTGGCTCGATTGGCAATGCGGTAATTGCCGTTATAGCAACTATTTACGATCAGAACTTCCTGGCCGACGTGGCAATTCTCTACACGATGCTGTCATTTGCCGCTGTAGTTGTAATGTCCAGAATTATCAGAGGCGTTTACAAGGAAAAGAAGGAGGCAGAAAATGATTAGAAATATTATTGGCTGCATTCTGATTTTCATAGGTGTAGTATTCTACATTATCTCTGTAATCGGAAACCTTAAATTTAAATACATTCTTAACAGAATGCACAGTGCAGGCATTGGGGATAGCTTTGCACTAAGCTTTGTTATCATCGGATGCATAGTAATTAATGGCTTAAACGTAACAAGTCTCAAGCTTATTGTTGCATGCGTCTGCTTATATTTCACATCCCCGGTATGCAGCCATATGCTTGCAAAGCTTGAGGCTGATACCAATCCAAATCTCGAAGAAGAATGTGAGGTAGAAAAAGAATGCAGATCTTAATGGCCTCACTATTAATCCTTCTTGTTATTCTCGCAGTTACTATTGCTGTAACAAAAAGACTTCTCCCTGCTGTAATCATTTTCATGAGCTACAGCGTAATCAATTCGATTATTTGGATGCTGCTCCAGTCTCCGGACCTGGCAATTACCGAGGCCGCTGTTGGCGCCGGTATTTCCACGGTTCTCTTTATCGTTGCGTTCAAGCGAATGGGCTTGTTTGAAAAGGCAATAGATGAAGAGTCTGCCAAAGGCACGGAGAAGGAAGCCTCTTCCAAATCCGGAAAGGAGGCAGAGAATGAATAAGAAATTTAACAAGCTTTACAATATTCTCTGCGTCATCTTTGCGCTTATCTTTATTGCCGCAATGATTATCACAGTATCGGCTCTTCCTAATATCGGAGATGCGACAAACCCTACAAATAACGAGGTGTCCGAAAAGTATCTCACCGATTCATCCTGGGAGACCGGATCACTTAATGCTGTATCCGGAATGATTCTTGATTACAGAGCATTTGATACGCTCGGTGAATCACACGTGCTCTTTGTTGCAACCGTCGCAGTATTCATCCTGCTTCGCCGCGATGAGGATTCAAGAAAGGATCTTCCGACAAGATGTCTTAATCAAAGCTATGAACAGGCATATGACCCAATTCTCGCAAAGAGTCTTGAGTTCTTAATTCCTGCTATTTTCGTATTCGGAATTTATGTAATCGCAAATGGTCACCTGTCCCCGGGCGGAGGCTTCTCCGGAGGGGCAATCATCGGCGCCGCATTTATTCTTTATCTGAATGCATATGGACTCGAAAGCATCGAGCGCTTTTGCAACAGCAGGACATATTTAATTTGCAGCTGCTGCGCACTTTTGTTCTATGGCCTTGCTAAATCCTATGTATTTTATGTAGGGGCAAATCACCTGCACAGCATTATTCCGGTGCTCGCAGATGGCAGCATACTTGCTTCGGGCCTCATACTTCCGCTTAATATTGCCGTAGGCGTTGTTGTATCAAACACTGTTTATGCGCTTTACATCATGTTCAGGAGAGGAGGATTCAGCAGATGAATTATCTATTAAATAATCTTCCTGAATACTCTGCAGTCATTTGCTTCGCAATCGGCTTCAGCATTCTTCTTCTGAATCGCAATATGATAAAGAAGATTCTCGGACTGGGCATCATGGACTCTTCGATATATCTCTTCCTCGCAGTAAAGGGATATGTTGCGGGAACAGTTGCTCCTATCGTTACTCTTGCCGAACAGGCGGCCGGAGTCGACACTACTCTTTATACAAACCCAATTCCTGCGGGCCTTGTTCTTACAGGCATCGTAGTATCTGTTTCTGTTACAGCTATTCTTCTGGCTTTAACAGTCAAGCTTCACGAGGAATTCGGAACGCTCAACATTGATGAAATCATTCATATGGTAAGAGAAGAAGATAGGAGGAAAGAATAATGTTATTTGTTCAAAACATTGTCTCCTGGTCAATTCTTCTGCTTATCGTAAGTGGAGCCTTTACAGCGGTGCTTAACGCAAAGGCCGCAAAGTACCTCTCAACAATAGTGATTGCCCTTGTTGGAGTAATGAACATTTTCCTCCTCAAGTATTTCCTGGGTGGGGGAGAAAGCTTCACATATAGCATGGGACACTACGGCGCACCAGCCGGGAACGAGCTTAGATCCGGCGCACTTGAAGCCGCTGTATCAATTGTCTTCTGCTTTGTAATGCTGTTTTCGCTTATAGGCGGACGCAAGCATATTGAAGAGGACGTAAAAGGAAAGAAGCAGAATCTTTATTACATAAGCAGCATCTTCCTTCTCTGCTCCATGCTTGCATTGGTTAACACCAATGATTTATTCACCGCATACGTATTTGTTGAAATCAATACAATTACCGCATGCGGAATAATTCTTGCAAAGGAAGGTCGCCAGGCCCTTGCCGCATCAACAAGATATCTCATAATGTCACTTGTCGGATCGGGCATGTTCCTGATTGGAATTTGCATTATGTATGGCGCTACAGGTCACCTGCTGATGGAGCCGATTCGTGAATACGTTCTGACTAACATTGAGCCGGGCAGCCGCGAGATGCTTCCTGTACAGGTTAGCATGGCACTCTTTGCAGTAGGTATGGCTCTTAAGTCAGCGCTCTGGCCTTTCCACAGCTGGCTTCCGGAGGCACATAGCAGTGCAACCGCAAGCTCATCAGCTTTGCTTTCAGGACTTGTTCTAAAGGCATACATATTCGTATTAATCAAGATTATCTACAGAGTACTTGGAATCGAGGTTCTGTCAGGCAATCCGATATTTGATATTCTGCTTGTGTTTGGCGCAGCCGCAATGATCATGGGATCTGTAAACGCTATCAGAGAAAAGGATTTAAAGAGAATGCTTGCATACTCTTCAGTCGGACAGATTGGCTATATCTACCTTGGCATAGGCATGGGCAGTGCTATAGGCATTTATGCCGCAGCAATTCAGATTCTCGTCCATGCCGCAACAAAGGCAATGCTCTTTATCGCATCAGGTGGCATCATGGATGTATCCGGAGGCTCAAAGAAGTTCAAGGATATCGAAGGCGCAGGCAAGCGCGATCCGTTTGCCGGAGCCGCATTTATCGTTGGGTCCTTCTCGATGATTGGTATTCCGTTCTTCGCTGGATTTGTTACTAAGTACACATTGGTCAGTGCCGCAACACAGCTTGCAGGCTGGAGAATGTACCTGGCATTTATCGCAATAATAGTATCAACACTGCTTACTGCGATTTATTACCTAATGGCAATCGCAAAGCTCTTTGGTGGTGAGAATAATTCAAAACGCCCTGAAGGCTTTAAGTTCAACATCGGATATGTTGCAGCGATTATCATATTCATTATTGCTAATATCGTTATAGGTCTGAATACGGATTGGTTAATCAACTTAGTCGATCTCGGATTCAGCATGTTTGCATAAAGGAGGAAAGCATGAACTTTACATTTGGAGCTGATGCTTTCAGCTGGATATTCTTTGGACTGGTAACGGTGATGTGGGTTCTTGTCGGAATATTTACCGGTAAGTACGGTGAGGCAAACCACCTCGATCACATGCCGCGTTTCTGGTTATTCTACTCACTGACGTATGTAAGCCTTGCAGCATTGTGCTTTGCAAAGTCATTCCTCAGCATGTATCTTTGCTTTGAGTTTATGACACTTCTTTCGATGCCTCTTGTTGCACACGAGGAAAGACCCGAAGCAATTGCCGCCGCAAAGAAGTATTTGTTCTATTCAATATTCGGTGCAAGCCTTGCTCTCATCGGACTCTTCTTTGCAGGTCGTTATACTGACGGTGTATTTGCCGCTGGCGGAACACTTGATATGTCACTTGCTTCAGGAAATGAAAAACTGCTACTTGTAGTTGTATTTCTTACCGTTGTTGGCTTTGGCGCAAAGGCCGGTCTTTATCCGCTTCACAGCTGGCTTCCGACCGCTCACCCCGAGGCTCCGGGCCCTGCATCAGCAGTTCTATCGGGCGTAATTACCAAGGCCGGAGTTCTTTGCATAATCAGAGTTATATACTTTGTATTTGGCGCTGACTTTATTCGCGGTACATGGGTACAGTACACATTGATGGCCATGGCAATGCTCACAATATTCATGGGTTCACTCATGGCTTACAATCAAAGACACTTCAAGAGAAGACTGGCATATTCAACAGTATCTCAGGTGTCATATATATTGCTCGGAGTGTTCGCACTTAATCCTCTTGCGCTAACAGGCTCTATGCTGCACATTGTTTACCACGCAATCATTAAGAATACACTCTTCCTTGTAGCGGCTTCTGTAATTTTCTCTACAAAGCATTTACATTACGTTGAGGATTTGGAGGGCCTCGGCAGACGCATGCCATGGACCTTTGGCTGCTTTACAATAGCCAGCCTTGGTCTTGTTGGAGTTCCGCCTTTCGCAGGCTTCCTTTCAAAATGGTATCTTGCGACAGGTATTCTTTCAGAGAAGATACCTGTTATCAGCTGGATGGCTCCGGCAGTGCTGCTGGCATCCGCTTTAATGACAGCCGCATATCTTCTTTCAATATCAATTAAGGCCTTCTTCCCAAGGAAAGACCTTGTTCTTGATACAAATGAATTTGGAAAGCCTGTTACAGAATCGCCTCTTCAGATGGTTCTGCCAATGGTTATATTAACAGCCTTCGTAGTAGTTCTCGGAATTGCTGCGCAGCCCTGGTACAATTTCTTCTCAGTAATAGCAAGCGGGGTGTTTTAGATGGATAAGATAATGATTATTATTGCAATCTTCCTGCCTATGATTCTGGGAATGCTTCTAATGCTGACAAGCTTTGAAAAGAAGCAAAGAGAAATCTACTGCCTTGCTGTTGTGCTTGTTACATCGGCCATTGCGATTTTCCTTATTTGCAATGGAAACAGCGACACAGTCAGCATTTTCAATTTGACATCAAAGATTTCCATCGCATTCAGAGTCGATGGAATCTCAAGAATATTCGCACTGCTTCTTGCATGTCTTTGGCCAATTGCAACTCTTTGGTCATATGAGTACATGTACCACGAAAAGCGTGAGAATACTTTCTTTGCATTTTATACAGCCTGCTACGGAATCACTCTTGGAATTTGCTTCTCCGCAAATCTTATTACGATGTATCTGTTCTACGAGCTTTTAACTCTTATCACTGTGCCTCTTATCATGCACAGCAGAAACGAGTTCTCAAAGCCCGCCGGTATCAAATACATTGCATATTCTATTGCCGGAGCGACAGCCGCATTTGCGGGCATTATGCTTGTGTACAAGCTGAGCGGAAGCTTCACTTATGTTGAGGGTGGACTCTTCCAAAATCTTGACATGAAGGATCCTCTTGTATACATTGCCTTCCTTCTCATGTTCTTTGGCTTTGGTGTTAAGGCGGCGGTATTCCCGCTTTATGAATGGCTACCTGCAGTGGGCGTTGCCCCGACTCCTGTTACCGCACTTCTTCATGCGGTTGCCGTAGTTAAGTCAGGTTGCTTTGCAATTATCAGAATTACATATTACGTTTTTGGCGCTGCGCTTCTTAAGGGAAGCTGGGCACAAAATGTTGCGCTTATTTTCACAGCTATTACGATTGCCTTTGGCTCAATCTGGGCTTACAGAGAAACACACTTCAAGAGAAGACTTGCGATGTCTACGGTGTCAAATCTTTCATACATTCTCTTCGGAGCAATGCTTATGACAGAGGCCGGACTTCTCGGCGCACTTCTTCACATGCTATTCCACGGGGTAATGAAGATCTGTTTGTTCTTTACTGCAGGAACCTGCCATGTTCAGGCACATGCAGATTACGTTACTGATTTAAAGGGCTACGGACGCAAGATGCCTGTTACCTTTGCGGCATTTACAATTGCCTCGATCGCGCTTGTCGGAGTTCCGCCTCTTTGCGGTTTCTTCAGCAAGTATCAGCTTGGACTTGCTGCAGTTGAGCTTGGAACTGCGCCGGCAATTATAGGTATGATTGCTCTGGTGATTTCTGCAATATTTACAGCAGTTTATTTGCTGACAGTTGTGGTAAGGGCTTATTATCCTGAAAGAGATTTCGATTGGGATAGTATTAAGAACGTAAAGGATCCCGGCTGGAGAATGAAACTGCCGTTCATAATACTTGCGGTTTTATGCATAGTTCTTGGATTCCTTACAGGACCTATTTCTGAATTGATTATTAATTGTATAGGAGGTTTATGCTAATGAATATTTGCGGTGTAACCCTCGGATTTAATTTCTCAGGCTTCCAGCTTATTTATGTATGCGTTGCCTGCTTCATGTGGATTTGTTCACTCCTGTTCAGCCTGGAGTACATGAAGCATTATGAGAATAAAAAGCGTTATTATATCTTCATGATTGCAACCTGGTTTGCAACCGTTGGAGTTCTTGCGAGCACGAATTTCCTGACGACATTTATTTTCTTCGAGATAATGTCGTTCACATCATATCTGCTCGTAATTCATGAGGAGACCCCGGGTCCGATGAGAGCAGGTGAAACCTATCTTGCAGTAGCTGTTATCGGCGGCATGGTAATGCTCATGGGGCTTTTCCTGCTGTACGATGCTCTCGGCACACTCAGCTTTGACGGCCTTGACGCGGTAGCAAAGTTCGCACTTGAAAGCGGTCAGACTACAGAAGGCCGTCTCTTTGCCGCAGGTCTTTGCATACTCTTTGGCTTTGGTGCGAAAGCCGGCATGGTGCCTCTTCATATTTGGCTTCCAAAGGCTCATCCGATTGCGCCTGCTCCGGCAAGTGCTCTGCTTTCAGGTATTCTTACCAAGGCGGGAATCTTTGGTGCAATTGTAATATCAGTAAACCTCTTCTTTGAGAATGTTACCTGGGGTGTAATGATGGCTACCATAGGAATAGTAACTATGTTCCTTGGTGCTCTGCTTGGTGTGTTTAGTGTCAATCTCAAGAGAACACTTGCATGCTCATCAGTATCTCAGATTGGATTTATCACTCTTGGCATAGGAATGATTTGTCTGCTCGGGCCGGAGAACGCTCTGGCAAGCAGAGGAACCTTCCTTCACATGCTGAATCATTCAATGATTAAGCTTTTGCTGTTTAGCGCCGCAGGCGTTGTATACATGAATCTGCATCATCTTGAGCTTAACGACATTCGCGGATATGGCAGAAAGAAGCCGCTTCTGCTTGTGCTCTTTGCAATAGGCGCCGCAAGCATTTCCGGAGTCCCGGGAACATCAGGCTATATTTCAAAGACTCTGCTTCATGAATCCATCGTTGAGTTTATTGAGCACGCAGAGCATATCGGACTCGAAAAGCTCGCAGGACTTTTCCATGTTTACGAAATAGTGTTCCTTATCACAGGTGGCATGACGCTTTGCTATATGCTGAAGCTCTTTATTTGCTTGTTTATCGGCAAGAATGCAAACCCTGCGCTGCAGGCTAAATACGATGAAAAGACAAAGTATATGAGCGTGTTGTCGTCTGCTTGTCTTATTGCTCCGGCCGCTTTGTTAACTGTAATGGGAATCACGGCATACAGAACAATGAATTTGATGGCTGAGATTGCGAGGTTCTTCTTGCACGGATATGCCGCTGAGCATGAGGTGCATTACTTCGTTTGGACATGTATCAAGGGATCATGCATATCAGTTACAGTTGGACTTGTTTTGTACTTCCTTGTTGTTGATAAGCTTCTTATCAAGAAAAAGAAGAATGGAGATCTTGTTTGCGCAGAATATGTTGACGCATGGCCAAAGAAGCTTGATCTTGAGGAGCTCGTTTACAGACCTCTCATTAAGCTTTTACTCAGCCCCGGAATCTTTAAATATATAGATGCACTTCCTGACAAGACCGCTGAGTTCTTCAGTCAGGTGGCATTTAAACAGTGGAACAAGGAAAGCAAGAGATTCAGTTTCAAATCTTGGTATCATGAAAGCTCCGGCGGTAAAGCCCTTAAGAGCTTCCACGAGGCGTATCTCAGTGCAAGAGATTCGATGTCATTCGGTCTGCTGCTTGCCGCAGGTGGCCTTGCAATTTTCCTAATTTACATGTTAATTAACTGGGTAGCGTAGAAGGTATTTGTTTTGGATATTTTTATTGGCACATTAGCCAATGCGGGTCTTGTCGTTGCAGGTTCGCTTATAGGTTTAATATTTAAAAAGGTGGACAGCCTAAAGAGGATAGGTGAGAGAACCTTCCAAGCTTTTGGTATTTTTGTTGCTGTCATGGGAATACAGGCAATTGATTTATCACATCCGCTTTATTATCTGATTTGTCTGATTGTTGGTATTGCTATTGGCGAGAGCCTCGATATTGATAAACAATTCAAGCGCTTCGGGGATTGGATTCAGCATAAATTCACAAAGGGAACAAGCCAGAACTTTGCGCAGGGCTTCGTAGAGGCCAGCCTGTTGTTTTGCATTGGTTCGATGACCTTCCTTGGGGCCCTTCAGTCGGGCATTGAGCATCAACACTCGATTTACCTGACAAAGGGAATCCTTGACGGAATTGCATCTATTTCACTTGCTATGGTTTGCGGACTGTCGGTATCCTTCTCAGCTGTATCGATTATTATATACCAGGGATTTCTTACCCTGTTTGCAAGCTTCCTTGCTCCGGTATTAACAGAGGAAACAATCGCAATGTGCGTTTCAGTCGGAAGCCTGAGTCTGGTTATGATAGGCCTTAATATTATCAAGCTGACGAAATTTAAAGTAGCTAACTTGCTCCCTGCTATGTTCATCCCGATGATTTGGCAGGCTATACAAGTTTTATTCTAGTTTTAACTTACTGTGGTATAATAACTTTCTATGAGCGAAAGAAAACTTACAAGTGTACAAATCGCAATATTGGTAGCTATCGCAACCGTTGGATCTAATGTCCTCGGCTTTATCAGGGAACTGATAATGGCGAACTACTTTGGCGCGGGAATGGTTACAGATGCTTATGTAATGGGCACCTCTATTCCGACTACACTTCTTGCCGCAGTTTTCACTGCAGTAGGAACCGCGTTTATGCCTGTGCTTGCAAGTAAATTTGAAACTGAGGGACTTCAATCCGCAAATAAATTTACAAGCGATATCATGACGTTGATGACTATTGTTGTTGCCGTAGTATATGCTATCGCGTTAATAATACCGAATACTATTGTCGGACTTTTCGCTCCGGGCTATGAAGGCGAAAAGATGGAGCTTACCGCATACTACATGCGATTTGCTTTCATTACGCTATTCTGGATAACAGGAATGACTTTCCTTGATGCCTATTTGAAATACAGAGGAATCTTTGTTTCTGAAAAGATTATTGACATCGGACAGAATGTATTTATCATTATCTTTTTCTGGATTGCCGCACACGGGGATTATCACCTGATGGTATTCGGAATGGTATTTGGCTATGCGTTTACCTTCCTTGGAAGGCTGGTAATCAGTTTAAGGAACGGATATAAATTTACCTTTGGATTTTCTCTGAGGGGTCCGATAAAAGAGGTTCTTGCACTTGCGGTGCCCGTGTTTATCGGCAGCAGCTTCGGCGAGCTTAATACCTTTATAGATAAGATGCTTGGTTCCTCACTGGCAGAGGGCAGCGTTACAGCGCTTAATTACAGTGGCAGAATCGTAACCTTATTGTTTACTTTTACGGTAACGATTTTCTCAACCATCATTTATCCAAAGCTGAATCAGGCTTTTGCAAAGGGCGAAAACGACAGAATCAGTGATTTAACCGAAAGAGGCGTAAACCTTCTTTCAGTATTAACAATACCGTTTACACTTGGGGCCGCTTTATATGCGACACCACTGATACAGGTAATATATGAACGTGGTGCATTTTCCGGAGCCGCAACCAATCTGGTTGCAATCAGCTTCTTCTACTACGTTTTGAGAACTCCGTTTTATGCAATTTCGTCGCTGCTTAACAATGCGTTTTATGCTATGCATGAGACCACTGCCGGAGTCATTTGCTCGATAGTATCTGTATTAGTTAATATTGGTTTAAACTTTGCACTTGTCGGACCTCTTGGAATCGCAGGACTTGCAATTGCGACATCCGTTGCCGAAGTTGTGGGGATGCTGATCAGATGGATTTTATTCAGAAAGAAGCATCCGGAAATCAGTGTTTTAAGATCAAAACGCAAGCTTGCAAAGATAATTATATTCAGTATAATAGCTGTGGGCTTAAGTTACGTGGTATATACTCTGCTTGCAGGATTATCAAGCCTGATTATCAGACTTGGTCTTTCCGTTTGCTCTGCAATGCTCGCTTACTTACTCATGCTTTATCTTGCGAAATTCGAGGAATTGAGCATTATTAAAGACATATTTAGCAGGGGAAAATAGAGAATAAAATGTCAGAAAAGAAAAAAGCAAAATTCATTATACAGAGAAAAACATTAATTAATTTCTGCTGCGTATTCGTAGCGGCAACTTTAATATTCACAGGGGTTCGTATTTGGGGTTACAACTTCTTTAACTCTAACGTTTTTAACGGATCGACAACCAAGGTCGATGATGAGGGTAATGTTATAGAGGAAGAAAATTTAGCAGTCAGCCTGTTAAAGGATATGACTCCGATTGCTCTTGATGAGGGCTCATCCTTTTATGAAAAATTCCAGAGCCAAAAGAGAGTAAATGTACTCTGCCTTGGCGTTAATGATAACATGACAGATACCATTATGCTGGCATCATATGATATGGAAAATCAAAGAGTTGATATTATTTCAATTCCGAGAGATACCTATTATTATCGTGGTGCGGGTTTTAATTCCTATGCACATCACAAAATTAACGCAATTTATTCTGCTCAAGGTGTTGTTAAGCTTGCCGAGGTTGTATCTGAAATACTGTATGGCATGCCCATTCACTATTATGCAATCGCAGAGTATTCAGATGTAAAGGCAATTATGGGGGTTATCGGCGGCGTTGAAATGGAGATCCCATTCCACATGAAGTACGATGATCCTACATCAAAGCCACCTCTTCACATTGATATCCCTGAAGGAACACAAATCATTGACTCAAGCAATGTTATGGAATTCCTCAGATTCAGAAAAGGAAACTATGGCTACTCTGGCTACCCGGGCGGAGATATTCAAAGACAGGAAACACAGCAGGCCTTTGTAAAGAAGGTTATGAAGGAATGTCTTAAGGCTGGCAATTTGACGGCTGTTGCAAAGGTTGTTCTCGAAAATGTTGAATCAGACCTTACCTACGGAATGGCCGCAAAACTTGCCCTTAACGCAATGAAGGGCCTTAGCGCTGATAATATTCACAGCTACACACTTCCGGGCTATGCTGATATGATTCAGGAGCTCAGCTTCTGGGTTCCATACGAATCACAGATTCAGGACATGCTTAATGAAGTATACGCAGAGCCTGTCGTAGAAACGACAACTGATGCTGCGATTACTACATCCGAAGCTGCTGTAAAGCAATAAACAATATTCAAAAATCCCCCAAGTATTTTATTTTGGGGGATTTGTTGTATCTGTCTGACTTAAAACAAGGCATCACTTAATCTTAATTACGTGGAAGGGTAGCTATGAAGAAAACGATAAAACAAATATTACTATGATGGCATCCATCATTCATCATGTGATTTTTTATCGTTGCCCTCATTGCGGCAAATTTCTTGATAGAAGTACGGGGGAGTTTTGCCCAGGCTGTGGGAAGAAAATGAATGAGTCGGAGTAAGAAAT
>DCHA01000002.1:0-1477 GCA_002315535.1 Firmicutes bacterium UBA1764
ACACCTGTTATTATTTCGCGATTCATGCTATAATTATATTGCCTTAAGGTTGGTGATTAATTTTCCTACACTTGCTATATGGGATTTCGGACGTCTATCATATCGTTATGTCAGGCCTCATCAAATCAGTGGAAGACAGAAGGTACGAAGCAGAAAACCCACCTGATTATATCAGGGAAAAGCAAAGCCGCTTTAGGGCGTTTTTTTATTGCTGCTATGCACTAATGCAATACGAGGCCGCCCTGTTTGACCTGTGGCTGCTCCGGCTCTTTTTTTACAGGCTTCGGCCCGTTCATATGATCAAGCAGCCTGCCATAGCTTTCTGTAAGCCCGGACAGCTTTTTAACCGAACAAATATTAGTCAGCTCTGAAACAGAAACCTCCTTGCAAAGCTTTTCAAAGGCCTTGCTGTTTTTGAGATCAGCCACAGCCGCTTCGAACTTGCTGTTGGACATTATGTCCTTTAAGATTTCATCCGTACCGATTGCGCCCTGCTTTGCTGCATTGACAGTCTTGTCTCTGAACTGCCCGAGGGTATATGCTGTCAGCACCCTTGCGTACGCATCCTTAATGACCTCAACATCAGGAGTCTTTCCTTTTGTATTAAGAGCCTCCTTTAGATCTTTTTGTGCCTGCTTAAAATATTCCTCCGGAGCATTTACTGCCTTTTTGATTTTCACAGGCTTGGGCGATGCCGTCTTTGATGGTTCTGCTTTGAGGCTTTCTTCTTCAATTCTGTTATCCCCGTAAACACGTTCATTGACCTTGGTGTTCTTGATTTCCTCGCTGATACTTTCTGTAAAATCCAAATAGCTCTTCTCTTTATCTTTCCGTTTTAGATAGAAGTCAATCGGTTCCAGACACGAATACAGGGCATTCAAATTGGCGTTCTTCGTAATTGTCATCGGATCATATTTTTCCATTGCAGCATTAAATGCGTCAACCAGCTCCTTGTATTTGGGGGCGGTCAGCTCGGAGCGCTCAGCATATTTCTTACCTGTGCTTTCTTTTCTAACATTGCGAACCGCCTCAAGCTTCTCAAGAGTATTGTTGAAGGAGCCTTCGATAAAATATTCCTGACCCTTATTGTTATTGATAAATCTTTCAATATTTTTCAGTGTATCCTCTATTGCCCAGTCTTCTAATTCTTTAAATCCATGGTACCTGACAGACGAATCCAGTCCAACCAATTCTGTAATAGAGACAGGAAGGGCTTTCCCCGCAAATACGTCCTGAGGACCGGAAGCATTCAACATTTCCTTGTACCCGGCACTACTTTGAAGCTTGTTTTTTATCCACTGAATGTACTGCTCGGGATTTTCCATCAAAGTCTTTTCCGTGAATGTCAATTCTCTGTTTGCCGCAACCTCAGATCTGCGCCTCTTGTCGACCGCAGAAAGATAGCCGTTATCTAATGAATCCACCTCTTTCTCAACTGTTTGTATCGCAATGCAGATTGCCTCATACTCATTTAATT
>DCHA01000002.1:1503-3562 GCA_002315535.1 Firmicutes bacterium UBA1764
TGAAAGCAGGGTCTTTTCTCGGATCGTTCTTTTTGCCGGAGAGCAAATAATCGCTGTATCCTGCCCCGAGCTCTTCCCTTAAATCTGCCATATGCCTTACAAGGGAGTACTTCATATTGAGAACCCTGATGTTCTGAATTTCTTTTTCGTTTATCCCGATTTCATTTAGCCCAATGCCCTTCTTTTGGCAAGCAGCAATCAGCTCGTTAATTTTAACAACCGGATAAATAAAATTATTACTATTAGGCCTCGAGGTGCTCATCGCATGCTCGTACATTATCTTAAAGGCTCCGGCAAGATCCTCTTTAACCCTGTCCATATTGCCCTGCTCGATAATTTCTTTTGCATTTCTTCTTGCCTGCGGAACACATTTTCTGATGCCCTGCATGTTTAATCTGCCGTCACCAATGATGGTATTAGAAAAGAAGTTTGTTAATGTATCAGTAACAACCTCTGTCTCCCCAAGTATAGTAGATCCGCTGTTGATGTTTGGCGCGTTTTCCTTTAGGACTTCAGGCTTCATAAGCTCACTGAAAACAACAAATTCGCTCAGCTCATCTCCGATTTGCTTCGGCGGATTTATTATGATGGAATCGATTTCATTTTGCCATTCTTTATACATGCGCGGCCTGACATCGTCATTAACATCCCTTAGAATTAACGCTCCGGCACCATCAGTTTTAACAGCAAAAAAAGCCTTGTCATAGTCTCTCCACATTTCGAAATTCTCATATGTCTTTCTGGGATTGCTACTCTTGACTTCACGAAGTGTAGAAAAATCGGAATTGGATTTCATCAAATATGACTCGAACTCGATCTCTTCATATTCCTTTGCCTCGTTTTGAATATAGCTGAGATATTTGAAAATATCCTCATGATTCATATTTATCAGAGTATTATACTGAACATTGTTGTTTCGGTCCAATACGTCTTTTTTTATTTGATTTAGATTTTTCTCATAGTATTTTTTTGATATATCATCTTTACCCTTGGCTTTTGGATCCTTGTTTTCAAGGACCTGCTTTTGGGTTGCATACACCACTTCCGAGATGAGTATCTGCTTAACCATACTGTCAATTTCGGATAAGGTTGCATTAGGGTTTGACTTGATAAAAGAATTAAGTCTTTCGCGTGCTTTCTTTTTATCAAAATTTAGTGAATTAAATGCGTCAATGCTGAAGTTTGGCATAGGGGACTCCTTGGGGTTATTGTCGATTGATGCCGGCGAATCTAACGGGTGTGAATTGCGCCGAGTGATAATATGGTGATTTGTTTATAGTATACACCATGGTTATTGTATAGGAAGAGGTGTTTCAGAAGTGTTTGGGATGAGACTTATTTTTGATAGACAAAAAAGTGCGGCATGGAATATAATAAACAAGATTGATCCTGTTTTTAATCAACCACTAACATACTCATCTGAATCACAAATTGGCTTCGATGCATCAATTGCATCAAACGCCTATTTCACTATTTCCGCCGGAGCTATCTCCGGAATAGACGCCGGTGAATATGAGCTGGTTTAAGATTTGCTGGACGGTTGTGCATGGGCTGATGGCTTAGCCGGAGCAAGAACTTTTACTTGGACAATTGATAAGGCTCCGCAGACCCAGCCAACTTTTAAGAATACCACTGTAAACGAAGAAGATGAAATAGAGCCGAGCTCTTCGCTTGAAAGACTTGTATATATTCCTGCCCTTCATTTGATGGTTCTGTCAGCTACGCGGATGTAAACTCTATGGCATACTACGCAGATGCAATTCGCTGGGCAAATTCCATGAGTCTAATTAAAGGTTTTAGCAATAATCTTTTTGATCCAAACGGAGTTATAACAAGAGAGCAGCTTGCTGTGCTTATCTACAGATTTACACAAAGCAGTGGCCGTGACGTCAGAAGCACTACAGAATCAATGCTTGAGTATAAAGACGCTTACGCTGTCAGAGCATACGCCAGAGAAGCCGTTGCCTGGTGCGTATCTGAAAATATTCTTCAAGGTTCTAACGGGGAGCTGTTATCTTTCGTGTCGGCAAACAGGGCTGAAGTGATTACGATGCTGTAT
>DCHA01000050.1:0-4909 GCA_002315535.1 Firmicutes bacterium UBA1764
TAATTCGGACCAGGCATAATTAGCTCCTTTACTTGTTATCTAAGATACTTTAATTATAACCCATAAACGTTTCAAATCCGTTGATAAAATAAAAAGACTCGCAGGAAGAGGTGTTCTTCTTGCGAGCCGTATAAAGCTTTTCTACAATTTCTTCCGCTCAAAAAAGCAATCTCCGAATTCGGGGCCGTATTTTGAATAGATGCCATGAATCTGAGAGAGCCCACCGTGGGCGGTTTCTCTGTATCGCTCGTCCATATCTATGCCGGTTTCATACATGGTAGTGATTACTTCATCTAATGAAATCTGCTTTGTCGGTGACAGGAAGCGAGCTAAATTTACTGCATTAATTGCACGCATTGCGGCAACTGCATTTCTCTCGATGCATGGTATTTGCACCAGGCCTTTCACCGGATCACAGGTAAGTCCCAAATGATGCTCCATTGCGATTTCGGCGGCACATTCAATTTCATCAATTGACAATTCATTCAAATATGCAAAGCCCGCAGCGGCCATAGAACATGCGCTTCCTATTTCAGCCTGGCAGCCACATTCTGCTCCGGACACACTGGCGTTTGTTCTGATAACATTACCGATAAGAGCAGCAACTGCCAGAGCGTCGATTATTTCATCTTCGGAATAGCCCTTATCATGTCTCATGTAATAGAAAATCGATGGGATGATGCCGCAGCTGCCGCAGGTCGGGGCTGTGACAACAAGATGCTCATCTGCATTTTCCTCATTCACCGCATAGGCATAGGACGCAATTGTTCTGTCCATTGCGATATCGGAAGATTCATTTCTGCAGCGCATGGTGTAAAGAGATTTAGCCTTTCTCGGAAGATTAAGACCTCCGGGAAGAATACCCTCCGCTACAAGACCGCGCTGAACGCATTCTTCCATGGTGTGCCAAATCTTGATTAAGTATGGACGCAGTTTTTCTGATTCATGAGAAAAAATATAATCCTTCAGGGAGATATTATCTTTTTTGCAAAGCTCGGAGATTTCTCTGAAATTTTTCTCAGGATAAACGTCTATGTCCTCCTCGGACATTTCTCCGTCAATTCGAATCGAGCCGCCGCCAACGCTCATGATGCGCATCTTTCCGATTTCCGTGGATTCTTTGTATGCAATAAAGTCCATAGTATTTGGATGCGGCAAATCTGTTTCTGTTGTGTTTAGAATGAGCTCTGCCTTAGGAATAGCGCTTAGTATTGCTTTGCCTGTTCCATGGCCTTCGCCCGTATACGCCAGCGATCCATAACAGATTACCTTATATGCGTCTGCATCCGGATATTTTTCTTTGAAATATTCTGCAGCGTTATATGGCCCTACTGTATGAGAGCTTGATGGACCGTTTCCGATTTTATATACACTAATAATACTTCTCATGTTGTTTGTTTAAACGATACTGTTGCGATAGTTTTATTAATTATACCATATGGCGAAGCGAAAAATCAGCGACTGGCGATAACACGCTTGCTGCATTGAATGGTATAATAACTTAAAAAGAAAAAGATAAGCGAGAACGAAAAATGAGTAACGATAAAATTAAAATCAGAAAAGCAAATCTTTCAGAGCTGAATGCTGTTGTAGATTTATATAACGACATCTGCGATTCATTAGAAGAAGGAATTAATTATGCCGATTGGCACAAGGATATTTATCCAACAATAGATGACGCACGTCTTGGAATTGAAGACGGCGTGCTGTACATTGCGCTGATTGATGATCAGCTGGTTGGAAGCGTAAAGCTTAGGCACGAACATGATGATGCTTATCTTAGCGCGCCATGGCTAACTGAAAACGATTATTCTAAAATCACGGTTATTTACACTCTGGCAGTACACCCCAATGCAAAGGGTCAAGGCGTTGCCAGAGCCCTTCTTGATTTTGCCGAAACAACAGCCAGAGCAGAAAACAACGTCAGCATACGCCTTGATACAGTGTACGGGAACACACCCGCAGAGAAGCTGTACTTAAGCTGCGGATATAAATTAATCGGGACCGTTCATTCTGAAATCGGCCCCGATAAATTTGACTTGTTTGAAAAATTATTGTAGTTATATTTAGCTGACTATAGGCATGGAGACCCTATGGGGCTTTTCATTTCGGGAAGTAATGCTGGTATTTTCCGCGTTACTTCCCGATTTAAACAGGCTTGAGACGAGTTTTTGGGAAGCAATGCGGCTGTAGAACGCGTTACTTCCCAATTGACTGCGTGCTAGTGCGAATTTTCGGGAAGTAGCGGGGCAAAAAGAAGCGACTACTTCCCAATTGACTGCGTGATAGTGCGAAATTTCGGGAGGTAACGGGGCCTAAAACAGTGACTACTTCCCAATTGGCTTTTTTATATTTGCCAGCCTACAAGTAATAGGCCTCTTTTGCAGCTGACTTCTGCGATTTCGGATCTGAAATGGTTGCTGACGCCTACGGGTACATAAGGCACAAGCGTCGCATCGCTTAAGGAATACTGCATTCCGCTTTCGTACACGCCGCTTACTTCGCTGTCCATTGCGAAAACCGAAACCAGTCCATCGTCGACTGTTTTCTTAATTTCTATTTTGTCATTTTCGATTACGGTATAAACAAAGTCCCGGTCATACATAAAAGCGCGGGCCCCCTGCTTGCATGCATAGGCAAGGGTTTGGAAATTAGCGAGACTGTGATCCAGCCTTTCGCCGCCAAGGCCCGCGTATATAACTATCCTTTTGTAGCCGAGCTCTATCGCTTTCTTCACAGCGGCCATTGTGTCCGTATCATCCTTCTCAACCGGAAGCCTCAATACATTTTCGAATTCCTCAGGCTGGGGCATTGAATCAAAATCTCCGATTAAAAGGTCCGGAGTAATGTGTTCTCTAAGGCAGTGAATATAGCCTGCATCAGCCGCTATTATGTAGTCGCCAGACTGCGGGACTTCCTTAAGACCGTGGTAAGCTCCGGCAGAAAAAATAAAGCAATTGTTTTTATCCATTTAGTTTATATTAGCTCCTTTGTAATAAGGTGTAAGAGTTTTGTTAAGCACGGCAAGTATTATCAAGCAAATTGCAAGATCGATTGCCATAAAGCCGCCGTTGTAAACCGCAGAATAAATATACGGGTTGACCAGCAGCATATTAAACACCTCGGTCGGCGCATATATTCTGTAAATGGTGATGCCGCTGATAAAATGCATGATAAAGCGGGCAGCACTTGCAACGATTGCGCCGATAAAAACGCCGCCTTTTTTGTTCTTGAAAAATCCCGCAAAGCCAAGAACTCCGAATGCAAGGACGTAGTCAAGCAACATCGAGGTCGGACCCCAGGCATAGGCCCCATCAAGAAGCAGCTGAAGTATGCCATAGGCAAAACTCAGCTTAAAACCATCCTTCCAGCCCCAGCGCGCGCAGTAAATAAACACCGGCAGCATGCCGATGCAAACTGCACCGCCTTGAGGCAGCTCGAATAATTTTAGAAAGCTTAGCACTGTCGCCAGCGCCAGCATGATTGCGCCCTCAGTTAGGGCTTTGATTTTTTTGTTCTTCATATCCTCTTCCTATGAACGCTACTCAATCCCAAGAATAAAAAACCGCACTACGGTTTCGCAATGCGGTTATCCTCTTTGAATATAGTCGCATTCCTACGCCGGCATTATCCGGATCAGGTTATAGGGTTCGGACCATATGTCCATCTCAGCCGGCCAGAGCCAGCACCCCTTGGAATTGTTAAATAAATTGTATCACAAAAACTCAAATTAGTATCTTTTTTTATTGATCTATATATTCGTCAGATTGTGAAAGACCCTTGACGAGCTTGAAGCTGAATAAAAAGATTATTGCAATTACAACTATGAACCCGAGAGATCCAACAAAGCTCGAAATGCTCGCAAAGAAATCGTATGCTCCATGTGCAATGACCGGAACAATAACAGCAAGCTTCTTTGCATTCTTCATGCCCTCGATGTTTCCGTCTCGCTCATGCTTCTTTGCCAGAGCGTAAAATGCGCCCATCAATACGCCGAAGCATGCATGCCCCGGAACTGCGGTCACTGCACGAACCAGTGCGTTGCCAAAGCCGTATCTGAGAACGTACTGAATGTTTTCCCAAACAGCAAAGCCGAGGGAAACATAAACAGAATATACTACACCATCAAAGGTGCAGTTGAAATTCGGGTTCTTCCATGTTGCTCTGGAAAGAACCATATATTTAAAGCCCTCTTCAGACAGCGCAATTACAATGAAGTTCTCGATCAACAAATATATAAAGCTGCCCTCGTAAAAAACTGCCCCGAGGACGTTTGATCCTATAGTCTCTGTAAATACAGCGCAAATCGTTGAGATTATCCCAAGCAGGAAAAGCTTACCAAGAAGCTTTGAAGGCTCCTTTTCGAGTCTGTCATGTCGGTAAATATATCTGAGCAAAACAAAACCCGGAATAATTGCCGCAATTATTAAGATAATTCTTGATAGAGCAAATATTGTTAACATTTTTTCTCCTGTTATTTAAATGGAATTGTAATATAATTTTAACTGAATTATATCACTTTTAGATATATAATAGTGATGCTTAAGGCAAATACTCCACGGGGGCGTAAAGGTTTCGACGGGGGTGTGGAAGCCGGGTAAGCGAGCCGTAGTTGGCCCAGTCTACGTTAAACAGAGCTCGTTAAAAAGAAACGCTAAAACAGAAAACAATTTCGCATTCGCAGCTTAGTCTGCACTAGCGCCCAATTTGGCGCACGCGCGTCGGCCCTTTGTCACCCACAGCTTAGGATCCCGGCGTCGACTATGTGGGAAAACCGTCTTAAAGTTTCCGGTATAAGGCGGGACTAACGGAATAGGATAGATACAGTCGCGACGGTGGGCCTGTGTTTATCCGAAGCTTGAACTGCCGTATGCGCTCGGAGAAAGCCTTGTGGAAATGCTTTCGGACG
>DCHA01000050.1:4932-23712 GCA_002315535.1 Firmicutes bacterium UBA1764
TCTCGCCGCCTTCACCACGTCGTCGCAAGCTCAGCATGGCTTGCGACTTTTTTATGCATAAAAAAATCGCAAGCTAGCCTCGCTGCGACTCCTTTTCCCCAACAAACAGGTTTGTTGGGGCCCCTTTTTGCAACAATAAAAAGTTCCTTATCTGTTTCTGTTTTTAAACTCCCTATCCATTCTGCGTTTGTCATCGCGCTTTGCGATATCCTCGCGCTTGTCGTAGAGCTTCTTACCTCTTGCGATTGCAAGCTCCATCTTGAGCTTGCCCTTTGGATTCAGGTACACCTGAACCGGAATTAATGTCAGGCCATCTTGCATCAGTTTGCCGTTAATCTTTCTGATTTCGCTTCTGTGAAGAAGAAGCTTCTTTGCGCGCATTGGCTCGCTGTTGAAGCGATTTCCCTGCTCGTAGGGGCTGATATGAACGCCGTATGCCCAAACCTCTCCATGGTCATCTATCTTGGCAAAAGAGTCACGCAAAGAAACGCCTCCGGCACGTGCAGATTTTATCTCTGTACCGGTAAGCACCATGCCGCACTCGATTATTTCTTCGAAGAAATAATCGTGGCGCGCCTTTTTATTTTGTGCAACTAATTTTCCGTTCATGCTAATGCGATGATCCTATTTATAACTTGCCTATTTTGCTGAATGGGAAGAGTCTGAATACTGCCTTGCCCATTATCTCTTCCATCGGAACAAAGCCGACACGTGCGTCTCTGCTGTCTGTTGAATTCTGTCTGTTATCGCCCATGCAAAAAAGTGAGCCGTCAGGAACAGTAACAGCAGACATATCGGATGCCGTATAGCCGTCCTTGGTATATTCCTCGATTAGGGCCTCGCCGTTAACATAAACGATTCCATCGCTGATAGATACTGTATCCCCCGGAAGTCCGATTACTCTCTTGATGAGATACTTGTTCTTTCCCTGAACAGTTTCAAGCTCGCTCTCAAATACAACGATATCTCCATGCTGAGGCTCGCCGCCGAAGAGCTTATATGTCTGTCTGCTGACAAAGAGATAATCTCCGTCGCTGAGAGTGTTTTCCATTGAGTGCTCACGCACGATTGTTGGTTTAACAAAGAAGAGTATGATTGCGGCAATGACGATTGCTACAACAATATCTACTATCCACTCTTTTGTATTCTGACTAATATTCATCGATGTTCTCCTCCCCGAAGAGCTGTATTGCTTTTTCTCTAAATTCCCTTGGCAATGGTGCCTTTATTTCATTTCCCTTTAAAATCAGTTTGGCGGCATGCAGATACTGCGCACTGCCCTGTCCGTATTTCGGATCCCCTAAAATCGGATGCTTTATACTTGCCAGATGAGCCCTGATCTGATGGCTGCGTCCGGTAATCAGCTCAACCTCGACCAAACTGTACTTGTCGTTATAAAGCTGTGGTCTGACCACGGTTTTGATATACTTAGCGCCGGGGCTGCTCTTGAGCGAAACCCTAACCTTGTTGGTCCTGCTGTCCTTTACCAGATAACCCTCGAGCGTAACCGACCTATCTATTTTACCAAGACATATCGCTTTGTAAAACTTCTTTACGCCATTGTAATCATTTTTTAATGTTTCGTTTTGGACGTCGGATTTTTCTGCGAAGAGAGAATTGAGCTCTCTAAGCGCCTTCGCATTTTTTCCGAATACTACGAGCCCTGTGGTGTTTCTGTCGAGTCTGTGTACAGGTGCCGGAGTAAAGCTCTTCTCAAGCCTTGGAACATAATCGCCCTTTTCAATCAAATAGTCGATAACCTGATTAGTCAGAGTATTCTTCTTTTCCGTTGCGTCGCCATGAACCAAGAGTCCAAAGGGCTTTGATACAACAAGAACATCATCATCCTCATAGCAAACAGTAAACTGGCGCTTTGCATGGGTAGGCTTTTTCTTTGCGGTGAGCTTTTCAAATTCCTCATCCATCATGTAAAAGCAAAGTATATCGCCCTCGTTAATAAAGCTGTCCTCTTTGGCACGTTTGCCGTTTACCTTCAGATCTTTCCTTATGATTTTGTAAATGCCTGAGAGCGGAGCGTTTGCAAGGAATTTTTTAAGAAACCTGTCAAGGCGCTGCCCGCTGTCGTTGGCTGTTATTTCTACTTGAACCATTCTGTTTGCAAAGCTATTCGATTATTGTAAGCTTCGGCCGATTCTCCCTTAAATAAGACTTAATTTCATCTGCATAATCATTATTTACCGCAACGATGAAGCTGGTGTAATCCTTTGGAATAAAGCAAATGGAATACTTAAATTGTCTGACAAAGTAAACCTTTTCCCAGGCGATTCTGACGGTCTTTGAATTTTCCTTGAAAAGCTCAACACCGGTATCATCGATTGTGACTACCGACGGACCCGCATCCGCAACCAAAGCCTTCACTATCTTTTCTAAATTAACCCGGTATAATATACCGAAGAGAATAAGGATAAGTGAAAGGCAGAGTGCAACTGCCATCATCCAGTCAAAGCCCCACGAAATGGTCATCAGTACGACAAGTGCAATAAGCACAAAGCCTATAATGATATACAGCGTAAAGTCCTTGTAAAAATCGTGCTGCTTTTTATCAGGCTTCTTTAGCAGGGATCTGAACTGATGAGTAATGTTTACGACCTCTTTATAAAAGTTTCTGTCTCTAATCTCCGGAATCTCAATTTTCATAACATGCTACCCTTTTATGCTTTCTTCTCGGAATAAGCAAGTACGATATCCAAGAATTCCTCGAAGTTAATTGTCTTGTCAATAAATGCGTTTAATGCGGCTGCATAAAGGCCCGCAACTGCCATGCCTGATCCGATTTCCTTTGTCATATACGGAGCAAAGGATTCGATATTAAGTCCTTCATAGAAATGGATTACATTTCTGAAGCTGATTACTTCAAGGCCCGGATCCATAACGAAGCTTCCGTAAGGAACATAGAAATTGAGAACGCTGATAGCCTGAAGGAGCTGACCCTTCATTGTTTCATCTTCTATATCTGTTCTGTATGTAATTGACTGAACAAGATATGCAGTATCGTCATTTTCCTCTACTGTCGGAAGGAAATATGTTGTTGCCAGCATATTATCGTTATTCAGTCCGCCGGTAAATTCATAGCTGAGGATTTCAACATCTCCATTTACTTCTGATTTTTCTTTGTTAACATCATAGCCAAGTTCAGTTAGATTAATCTCAAGCTGTGCAAGAAGTGCCGCTTTGAGGATATACATTTCATTTGTTGTCATGGTATTTATCTCCTAACCTAAAGTCATTTCAGATAATTGGGATGTAACGTGTTCAATTGCCTGTTGCTTTTCTTCAACAGATATCGGCTGCTCGAAATCGACCTTTGAGAAATCGAGCTTCTTACCGCCCGCGGCCTTAACAAGCCTTTCGGAGAAATTCAGAATCTCCTTATCTACTTCATCAAGCGGATGTCCCTCAGCCTCTGCCTTTTTCAAGTCATGCGTGATAAGGAAGGTGCTTTCTCCGACATCATGTATAATTCTGTTCTTCAAAGCATGAAGGTCAACCTCGCCCGATTCACGAACCTGCTCGTCACGAACGGCCTCCATTAGCTTGTCTTCACTCTTAATCGTCTTGTTAATAACTTTTCCGTATTTCTTTTGCATATCCGGCGGCATGCGCAGGAATCTGCAGGTAATCTGCGAGCTTGCTGTAACAAGTGCCTTGTTCTTATCTTCCGGAGTCTTAAAGTTCTGAAGGTCAGCAACCTCTCTTGCATCGTTTGCCTCGATCTGATACTTTCTTGCTCCGGCGATTGCGGCAAAGCCAACGCCAACGGCAATTCCGGCGCCAATTGAGAGCGGCACTGCGGCCAAGGTTCCAACCGAGTTTGCGATAAGGTCTGCATTACATTCCTTAACCTTGTTGGTATTGATGTTGCGAACGATCTTTGCGTTGTGCTCAATCTTTGCCAGAGCGGCCTTTTGCTTTTCTGTAAGCGTATTGTTCTTTTTAAGATTCGTAAGATCCTCATTAAGCTTGTCGAGCTCTTTGATATTGTTTTTAATAATACACTTTTCGACTACGCTCTTACCAATCATTAGACCGGTTAAAGCAATGCCAAGACCTGTCATAGCCTTTGTGGCAGCGACCTTAATAGCCTTTACCGCGGTCATTGCCCAGGCACCAAGCGTTCCGAAAAAGCTTGTCACAGCAGTGAAGCTGTAAACACCGTGCGCGATGTGTCTTTTCCCATAATGAAAATCCAGTCCGCTCTTTTTCTCCGGAGCCTTTTCTGCCTTAACCTTATCCTCGCTTTGCTTTGCCATAGCGTTCTTAATGCTCTGGAAATCAATATAGCTTGAGCCGATTCTCTTCCAGAACTTGAGTGGCGAGGATTTAATATTTGAAACGATCTTCTTTACATCAGGCTTGTAGCCCTCCATCATTTCTTCAGTCAGAGTTTCCTCCGGCTTTATTTTGTTTTCGAGTATATATAAAGCGCGAAGCTTATCTTCGTTTGGTGAAGAAATAAAGTTATCTATAAATGGTCTGACAGAGCCATGCGCGCCTCTGAAATCTGCGCCAAAGCCCATACCGTAATCAAGGTGGCTGTAAAGGAATGCGTTAAACTGTGCAAGCTCCGGAGTCTCCCTGTTGCTTGCAGGAAGCTTCTCGTGCTCTTTGTGCATTATTTCTCTGAAGCCCTTAGCGAAGCCATTTTCTTCGATTGCGGGATCAACAAGATAAAAGCTCTTGTTATTATCCGGTTCGAAAACGCCGCGGTAATCCTTCATCAGCTCGGAAATGCCCTTATCTTTTAGAGCCTTCTTTACATGCTCCTGAGCCTTTTTATCACCCGCAAATGACTTAATAAAGCCATTGAGGATTTGCAGAGGTTTTTCATAGGTATTCAAAAAATGCAGCTTCGAATAAACCTCTTGGCTGTGACTCATCGAGGACAGTGTCCAATATTTTTCCGCATCCTGATAGTTGCTGATGATGTGTTTGACAGTATCATCGTAATTTAGTAAAGCATCAAACAGATATAACCTTTGTTCAACAGTCATATCAGACAGCTTCGGTTGTTTTTCTTCTCCAGGCATGATTATCCTTTTCTAAATATTGCAATAACGTATACATAGTACATTATACGCTATTTTACTGCATTTGAAAAACCCCAACCCGGAGCAAATCCGAATTGGGGTTTAATCTGTTTTTTATTATGCACCAAGGTAGGCCTTCTTAACAGCTTCATTTGTAAGAAGCTCTTTGCCGGTACCTGTAAGTGTAATCTTTCCTGTTTCAAGAACGTAAGCACGATCTGCAATTGAAAGTGCGGCCTGAGCGTTCTGCTCTACAAGAAGAATTGTTGCGCCTGTTTCATGCAAGTGCGAAATGATTGCGAAGATATGGTCAACAAGCAGCGGCGCAAGACCCATTGAAGGCTCGTCAAGCATGATAAGCTTCGGCTTTGCCATCAGTGCGCGGCCCATAGCAAGCATCTGCTGCTCACCACCGGAAAGTGTTCCGCCAACCTGCGTTCTTCTTTCAGCCAATCTTGGGAAGAGTTCATATACCTCTTCGAGGCTTGCCTTAATACCCTTTGGATCCTGGGTATAAGCACCCATTTCCAGATTTTCCTCAACTGTCATCTGAGTGAAAATGCGGCGTCCTTCAGGGACCATTACAAGGCCTTTTTCTACAACCTTATGAGGAGGAATCTTTCCCATGTCCTCGCCCATGAATGTGATGCTTCCGGTCTTTGACCTAAGAAGTCCGGATACTGTATTCAGTGTAGTTGACTTGCCGGCACCATTAGCCCCGATAAGTGTTACAATTTCACCTTCGTTTACGCTGAAGGAAATGCCCTTAATTGCATGGATACTTCCGTAGTAAACGTTGATGTCATCAACCTTTAAGATTTCACCCATGATTAGTCCTCCTTCTGCTTTCCGAGATATGCCTCGATTACAACCGGGTTGCTCTGGATTTCAGCCGGAGTGCCCTGTGCTATTACCATACCGAAGTTAAGTACAGTAATCTCATCGCAGATACCCATAACCAGTGACATATCATGCTCGATTAAGAGAATTGAAATACCGAATTCATCTCTGATCTTTCCGATGTTGTGCATGAGCTCTGCAGTTTCAGCAGGGTTCATACCAGCGGCAGGCTCGTCAAGAAGCAATAAGCTCGGATTTGTTGCCAGAGCTCTGGTAATCTCAAGCCTTCTCTGCGCACCATATGGCAGTGAGCTTGCCTTTACATCAGCGAAGTCCTGCATGTCGAAAATGCTGAGAAGCTCAAGAGCCTTTGCGCGAGCAGCCTTCTCTTCCTTCCAGTATCTCGGAAGTCTGAAGGTACTTTCAAAGAGGGAGTACTTCATGTTCTGGTTCATAGCAACCATAACATTTTCTGCAACTGTCAGATTGCTGAACAATCTGATGTTCTGGAAGGTACGCGCGATGCCCATCTTTGAAAGGCTGACTGTGGTCTGACCCTTTGTGTCAACACCGTTTAATTTAATTGAACCGGAAGTCGGTTCGTAAACCTTTGTTAAAAGGTTGAATACTGTTGTCTTTCCTGCACCGTTAGGACCGATGAGACCATAAACCTGTTTTTCACCGATCTTTACGTTAAAATCATTTACTGCGGCAAGACCACCGAATACGATGCCTAAGTTTTCGCATTCAAGAACATACTTCTTATTATCGTCCATTATGCCTTGCCTCCTTCCTCTTCATCCGGAGCTTTCTTGAGCTTGAGCTTAATAAGAAGTCCGTCAAATGCAGCCTTCAGCTGAGAATTGTTTGAAATAAGCATTACCGCAATGAGGATAATAGCGTAAATCAACATTCTGTAATCAGAGAATCCTCTGAGGATTTCCGGCAGAATTGTAAGTGCTGTTGCGGCAATAATTGATCCAAGCATATTACCCTGACCACCAAGTACTACGAATACAAGAACCAAAATGGATGTATCGATATTGAACTTAGCTGAGATAAGTGTTGAATAATTATTAGCAAAGAGTACTCCGGCAGCCCCTGCCATAGCGGCAGAAAGTGTAAAGGTAGTAATCTTGTATTTGAAAATTGGAATACCAACTGATTCAGCGGCAATTCTGTTATCACGGATTGACATTACTGCTCTTCCTGTGCGGGAGCTCATGAAATGGAAGATGACAATTAGCACAACCATTACAAGAATGAAGCCTGCAACAAAGGTAGAAATCTTTGTGATTCCGCGAATACCCATCGGTCCTTCAATGATTAGACGTGCTGTCTCAAGATTTGTGGTATTTGTATTTTCAACCATGCTGAAATGGAAGCCGTTCTCATCAAGATCAAGATACATGTTCTGGATAAGAACCTTAATGATTTCAGCAAATGCGAGTGTAACGATAGCAAGGTAGTCGCCATTGAGTCTGAGTACAGGGATTCCAATCAGGAAGCCGATTATAGCTCCGGCAATTGCGCCAACAATGATGCCAACAACAAGCCTAAGGCCTGCGCTTTCAACTCCATTGTACTGCATAGATACTATTGCGATAGTACCGGCAAATGCACCGACAGACATGAAGCCTGCATGACCAAGGGACAGGTCTCCCATGATGCCTACTACAAGGTTAAGAGAGACTGCCATAACAATATAAGCACAAATAGGAACAAGCATACCTGTCATCTTTGATGAGAGGGATCCGCTTGTCTTAAGTGCAAACATAATAGCAAATGCAACGATTACAACTGCGTATGTAAGTGAAGAGCTCTTCTGAGCTTTTGTGAGGTTTTTCATTTTCTTCATGATGGCACCTCCTAAACCTTTTCACGTACAGCCTTGCCAAGAAGACCTGCAGGCTTAACGAGAAGTACTACAATAAGAACGCCGAATACTATTGCATCGGAGAGCTGTGTTGAAATGTATGCTTTTGCAAGGTTCTCGATTACGCCAAGGAGAATTCCGCCAAGGAATGCGCCCGGAATGGAACCGATTCCGCCGAATACTGCGGCGGTGAAAGCCTTGATACCAGGCATGGAGCCTGTTGTCGGCTGAAGTGTTGGATATGCAGAGCAGAGGAGTACTCCGGCAATAGCTGCAAGTCCGGAACCGATTGCGAATGTAATTGAAATAGTGCGATTCACATCAATTCCCATAAGCTGTGCGGCACCCTTATCTTCTGATACGGCTCTCATCGCTTTACCCATCTTTGTCTTGTTAACAAAGAGTGTGAGGCCGACCATGATGATGACGCAGACGACTACGGTAAGAAGGGCAACGTGCGATACAATAAGGCCACCTTCGCCTCCAATTGTTAAAACGCCGTTTCCCACGACAGACTTAAATACCTTTGGATTTGATGACCAAAGGAGCTGCGCTGCGTTCTGCAGGAAGTAGGATACACCGATTGCGGTGATTAATACTGCCAGTGATGGTGCAGAGCGAAGCGGCTTGTATGCAAGTCGTTCAATAATGATACCCAGCAGGGTGCATGCAAGCATAGCGATGATAACGCCGAGAACCGGTGGGAGATTGAAGCGCTGTACTGCGAAGAAGCACATATAGCCGCCAATCATGATAACATCACCATGAGCGAAGTTCAGCATCTTTGCTATACCATATACCATGGTGTAACCCAGGGCGATAATAGCGTAGATACTTCCCAAGCTGAGTCCACTTACCAAGTAGTTAAGGAAACTCATGTCAATATCACTTTCTATAAAAAATAAAAAATAAGCAAGCTATGGCCGAATTGCCAAAGCTTTATAAATGTGGCATAGCCACGGACCCAAAATGAATCCGTGGCATATACCAATAGTTATTGTATATTAATTGAAAGGAATAATCAAATCCAATTACATACCAACGTATGCACCGTTCTTAATTACCATAGCATTAGGGCTCTTGGAAACTGTTCCGTCTGTTGCCCATGTCATGTTAGAACCTGTGAGTCCGTTGAAGCTCATGCTTGTGAAGGTCTTTACGAGTGCTTCGCAAATTTCTTCGCTGGACATATCAGCTGTTACGCCAGACTGGTCTACAGCCTTCCAGAGAGCATAGATACAGTCATATGCGTCTGCTGCGAACTGGTTTGGAAGTTCTCCGGTCTTTGCCTTATACTTTTCTACGAAGTTCTTATTTTCTGATGAATCAGCATCTGCACTGTATGGGGTGAGGAGGATTACGCCTTCTGCGAGAGCTGTATCGAATCCTTCAAGTGTGAGAATACCGTCCATACCATCGATACCGAACCATGTTGGTGTGTATCCTGTTGCTGCTGCCTGAGCAAAGATAAGTGATGCCGGAGTGTAGTACATTGGGAGGAATACAAGGTCTACACCTGCATCCTGCATCTGCTTAACCTGTACTGTAAAGTCTGTGGATGTTGCATCTGTGAATGCTGCTTCTGCAACTACGTTGAGCTTGAGCTCAGCAGCCTTTGCCTTGAATGTATTGTATACACCCATTGAATAGTTATCGTCTGACTTGTAGATGATGCCGATATTTGTTCCCATGTTGTGCTCATACATATACTGAGCGGAACCTGTTCCCTGGTTAGGATCTGTGAAGCACATCTGGAAAACGTTGTCCTTACCCTTGATTACGTCTGTTGATGATGCAGATGGTGTAAGGAAGAACATTCTGTCTGCATAAGCTTCTGCTGATACTGCTTCGCCAGGTGCAGATGTTGTTGTTCCCATCATGAACTGCATACCCCAGTCCTTAAGGTCGTTATATGCGTTTACAGCCTTTTCTGCGTCATGTGCGTCATCCTGCATATTGAAATCAAACTGGAATCCGCCCATAGCGTTAACTTCTTCAACTGCGATTTCAGCTCCGGCCTTAACTGCCTGTCCGTAAATTGCTGCTCCGCCTGTGAGAGGGCCTGTAGCACCAACCTTGAATACCATGCCAGCGCCATCAGTGATGTTAGCTGAACCGTCATTTGCTTCTTGTTTGTCTCCGCATGCTGCCATACAGAATACCATGGCTACTGCGAGCATTACTGCTAAAAACTTCTTCATTTTCTATTTCTCCTTTTCATTGAAAACTGGTTAAGTATATAAAAAACGGCTTGCCCAAAGAGCAAGCCGTCTTAAATATCAAATAGCCTAACTCTTTAGGGGTTTACGAATAATTCTAATGAGCACCTCAATAATGTCCACGATGCAAAGATCGAGGACGCTAATAATGCCGATGGAATTGTGATTAACTGTGAATGTCATCTTCAATAAACCCTTTAATACTTTAGTGCTTTGTAGCACCAATCAATTAATATGTTGCTATTGTAGACCTCTTAAAAAGAAATGTCAACAATTTTCTTTATATTTTTTTACATTCTTTTTATCTATTTTTTGTGGTTTAACCACAAATTACTCGTTCTTGAGCCCTTCGAGGGCGGAGAGGTTCATGGCGCGCTTTGCGGGGAGCCATCCTGATACAACTCCGACTAGGGTTGCAAATGCAAGTGCTCCAAGTGACAGCCACCACGGAATAACAGAGGCCTTTGCGCCGCCTCCGGTACCAATAAGATCGCCCATCAGCCCTGCGCCGACCGTATTTACAAGTATAGATAGACCATAGCTGAGCGCAACGCCAATTACGCCGCCTCCAAAGCCTATCATGCCGGCCTCCATCAAAAACATCTTCTGAATATCGCCAAGGCTTGCGCCTATAACCTTCATAACGCCGATTTCACGGGTTCTTTCATAAACGGACATAATCATGGTATTCGCAATACCGATTGCAGCAACAAGAAGTGAAACCGCGCCGATTCCGCCAAGAACCATCTCAATCAGATTAGCAGTCTTCTGCAGCTCCTTAAGCATATCGGTCAAACTGTAGGTCTGGAAACCGTAATCCTCTTTTATTGTGGCGCAGATATCCTGAATCTTGTCGATATCTTCGGCATAAATCAAAACCTGCTCGTAATTCTTTTGACCCGTCGTGCTTGGCTGACTGCCCTCGGCCTTCTGATCCGAGGCCTTAATCTTTTCCATAGCCTTAATCGGGATAATTACCTGATAAGAGGTCTCCGTATCGGTTCCCTCGAGCAGTCCGACGCCTTCGAATTCGAACTGTTCGTATTCAACTGTCTGCTCATAGTCCCCGGTATTTTTCTCACCGTAGGTCCAATCGCTCGTAAATATAATATCTCTGCTAATAACGTCCACCGTTGGCTCGGTGTTTGACCAATCATAGCTCTGCGCCCTGCTCGGATTATAGAACCAGCACGCAATATTGTAACCAAAGATTGCTACATTTGCCTCGCCGTCTGATTCCATAAGGCTTCGGCCGGAGTTCATATCGTAAGACATCGACTGAATGTACTTAGGATCCATACCATATACGGATGCCTGAGTCTTCATGTCCCCGATGCCAATAACCATGTACTTCTCGATTACCGGAGTAATCGCCGTAACGCCATCAAGCTTACCAAGCGTCGTAATCATGTTATCATCGAGCTTGTTCACCTTGCCGTTTACCGTGCTTCCGCCGCCGTAGTTATACACCTGAATGCTGTGCAAATTGCCGTAGCCTTCGATCATATCCTGGAAGCCCACATTCAGGGCAACACCTATGGATACCATTACTACAATGGCGCAAACGCCAACGATAACACCGATTACTGCAAGTACGGTTCTGGTCTTTCGTCTTAGGAGATTTCCGGCGCAAAGCGCCAGTATATCTTTACTACTCATCCAGATCCAGAGCCTCCTCTTTCTTTGCCTTATTCTTCTTGATCAGCTTGATAACCACAATCAGAACAACGATTGCGACTACCGCAATGATAATCCAGCCCCAGAATGGCATATGGAAGCCCTCTTCTATAGGCTCTTCATACATACCCGGGTCATCATAGCTATACGCTTCGCCAATATTGAAATTCATTTCCTTTACAAGGCTGTGCTCTTCACCGTTGGCATCTTCATATATAAATGTAACTCTTCCTGTCATAGGACCTGCCTGGTTTGGCCAGAAGTTGAAGCTGTAATAATCCTGCTTTCCTGCTGCCAGAGTTCCCACGAAATATGTAGAAGCGGTATCCATTGTAAAATCGCCTTCGATAGCAATCTGAAGGTTCTTGATATCTGTGTTACCCATGTTTCTGAAGTTAACACTTGCGTAGCCCTGGTCACTCATTGTGAGCCAGCCCGGATCAAGAATATCATCAACAACGAGTCTGCTTTCCTGTACTACTGATGCTGATACTGTATCTGTTGTTGTGTATGCAGCCTTGTTTGTATCCTCATAGTTCATTGATACTGTAATAGGATAGTATGCCTGAACCATGTCTCTGCCTGTGGAGAGACTTACTGACTTGCTGTAGGTTTCGCCTGCAGCAAGGCTTGCAATAAAGAAGCTGCTGGATGAGCCAACCGGAACCATTCCTGTCGGAGCCTCAACAGTTACCTTAATATTCTGAAGTGTTACATTACTTGTATTAAGAAGTGTAAGACTGAGTCCGAAGGTCTTGCCTGCGATTACGCTGCCCCCGCAGCTGTAATTGCTGACCATAAGTCTCGGTGTTGCATAGTCGCTTGTTTCAGTCTTCTTTTCTGATGCACCGTTCTTTACAGGAACGTAGAAGGTCTGGCTGAGACTCTTTTCTTCGTATCCAAGGAACTCAGATTCGTACTGACCGGTCTCTTCGTTAAGGTGTGCCTCACTATACTTCGCAACATATCCCTTCAGCTTTGCAGTAATCGCATAGCTTGTATCAGTAATTGTGCTGTCGCAGATAATCGGGAAGCTTGCCTCTGCAGTCTTGTTAACTCTGATGTCCCCAACATACATTGAGTCCGGACCGCTTTGGATCTTCATTCCTGACGGAAGTGAAATAGAAAGCTCTGCATTCTTGAGATAATCTGTTCCGCGGTTGTAGAAGGATACTGTAATAGTATTAATCTCATCCGCATAGATGCTGTCGCCTCCGGAAAGAGCATAGCTTACATTAACAGCGGCTGTCTTTCCGTTGTTTGCGCTCTGCTGGTTATCAACAACCATTACGCCAAATTCATATTCCTGAAGAAGCTTGCCCTGCTCGCTTGTGATTGCGGCGCTTGTTGTCTGCTCTTCCAGAGCCTGGCCTACGGCATCTACCTCAGTTGAATAAGCATAAATCTTGAGCTTGTGATTTCCTATCATGGCATTGCTTTCAGCCTTGAGCTCAAAGATTGTGGTCTTCTCGTCTGTGCTTGTGATAATGCCGGAGGTTCCGCTCTTTACCTTGATGTGCTCATCCTCAGGAACAATAACAAGCTTGTAGCCGTCTGTTGTGTTTGATTTGGAAACAACTGAAAGATAGTTGCTGCCGCCTCTGTTTACTGTTGTGTTGTAGCTTGTTCTGATGCTTACGCTCTGGCCATCAGCAAAGGCTGTCATTGGCATGAGTCCCAAGATCAAAATCAAGCTAAGCATAATTGTTACTAATTTTTTCATCTCTATTTCCTCTTATTCCTTTTCAATAATTTCCTCGTTATGTGTGCGATCCTCGACGCTGATTATGTTGCCGTCGGATATGGTTACTATCTTGTCGGCATACTCGGCGATGCTGCGATCGTGGGTTACTAAAATAAGTGTTTGGCCGTTCATCTTAACCTGCGATGAAATCAGATCCATTACTTCCTTGGTTGTATGGCTGTCCAGATTTCCAGTGGGCTCGTCCGCGAAAAGTATCTTGGGCTTTCCTACGAGGGCTCTGGCGATACCAACCCTTTGCTGCTGTCCACCGGACATCTGACTCGGACGTCTTGCGTCATAGCCTTTAAGGCCAACCAGCTCTAAGGCCTTCTTTGCCATAGGCTCGCGCTTGGATTTCGGAATCCCGCGCAGCGCAAGCGGCAGACTGACATTTTCCAGAGCGGTCATGCTCGGAATCAGGTGATAGGCCTGAAAGATAAAGCCGATGTTCTTTTGCCTAAACAGGGTGACGCGCTTTTCGTCAAGCTTATGTATAGGAACCTTGCCTATCCAGATCTCACCCTTGGTCGGCTTTTCAAGGCCCGCAACCATGTTAAGGAAGGTGGATTTGCCGCTGCCGGAGGTTCCCAGGAAGCAGACAAACTCGCCCTTGTTTATATCAAGGCTTACGTTGTCCAGGGCCACGACCCTTTCGTCGCCCATGCGGTAAACCTTTCTGACATTTTTAACTTGAATGAATTTTTCCATATATTAATCCCCTTATATATAGACGGTTTTTTATCTCTAATCTGTCAATTATTTATCACATCTAGATATTATAACATAAAAAGTGTGCTATTCAAGATAGTACACTTTCTTTTTCAGCTTATTTTAAAAAATGTTAGTAACAAAGACTTCAATTCCGATTGCTATTAATATCAGCCCTCCGAATATGGTTGCCTTTGATGCAAGCTTTTCTCCGGCAAGCTTCCCGATCTTGATGCCAAAGAGGCAGATAATCAAGGTTACAATTGCGATTATTACAGATGCGATAAACGCAGCTGATGTGCTGTACTCAGCGATCGTAAAGCCAACCGAAAGAGCGTCGATTGATGTTGCAATGCCCTGAACCATCAGCATGCCAAAGCTTAGTGCTACGCCCTCTGTCGGTGCCGGAGCCTCGTTTCCCCCGGACGACTTCGCTTCCTTTTGCTCTTTTAAATCTCTGATGCCCTCAACAAGCATCTTGCCTCCGATAAAGCCAAGCAATATGAGCGCAATCCATGGAATAAACTTCTGAAAGGCTTCGAATTTTTCGGCAAGGTAGTGAACACAGACCCAACCAATCATAGGCATTACGAACTGATAAAAGGCAAAGGTTCCTGCAATAAGCCATGCTCTGGCCCTTTTCATATGCGGATCAGCAAGACCATTGGCGATGGAAACTGAGAAGGCATCCATAGCAAGCCCGACGCCGAGCATTATGTTAGTTATAAAAAACGCGATTGACAGCATTATTTTTCCTTCTTTTTATAGTATCTGATATTGTACTCAAGGCTGCCGTCATAATACGGGCCCTCGGATTTTACGACATCAAAATTATCTCTAAACTCAGGAAAATAGACATCAACCTTTTCAGCCGCTGCCTCAACCTCGGTTATTACGAGTTCATCGCAATCATCAAGAAGCAGTCTGTAAATTGTTGCGCCTCCGGAAACAACGATGTCACCGAGTTTATCTTTATTTTCAATTATATATGCGCGAAATTCATCCAGGTTTTCAAAGCTATAGCATATATAGCTTTCAGGGCCACTGTAATCAGCTCCCTGCTGGTCCTTGCTTTTTGCGACATCATAAAGCTTTCCGCTGGGCCTGCTTATATCAAGAACAAGCGTGTTGCGGCCGGGCAGTGCCTGTCCCTTTGGCATTGATGCAAGTGTTCTGTCGCCCATGACAACGCTCTGGCCTAAGGTATGCTTTTTAAAATGAGCCAGATCTGTCGGCAGGTGGAAAAGCAAATCATTTGCATATCCAAGTCCTAAGTTTTTATCAATTACGGCAAGTGCTTTCATTTTTAATCCTCGAGAAACAAAGTGAGTTTTGCGCGTATGCGCTGAATACTGTTATCTATTTGCTTTGGGGTTTTGCCCATATGCTTTGCGATGCTCTTGTAGTCGTGGCCCCCGATGAGATAGCCAAGTACCTCTTGCTCCATCTTTGAAAGGATCTTTGCCTCCGGAGAAAGCAGCAGCTCGGTCATCTCGGAAAGAAGTGCCAGAGTCTCGGGATCGGTGTCGCTTCCGGCCGCCAGGGTTTCTCCAAGGGTCGGAGCTCCCTCCTCGTCGCTGATTGGCTTGTCAAAGCTGACCGCCGTATTAAGCGGCGCAAATTTCTTTCTGTTCGATGCCTTAATCGCTGATATTATCTGGCGGCTCACGCAAAGATCAGCAAAGGTCTTAAAGCTTGCACCCTTGCTTTCATCAAAGCTCTGAATGGCCTTGTACAGACCAATCATGCCCTCCTGAATGATATCCTCGATGTCGCCACCGAGCATGAAATACAGATGGGCCTTGGCCTTGACCATGTCACGATATTCTTCAATTAAAGCCTCGGCATTAGCCGGGGCTTTTATCATCTCGTCCATAAATTACTTATTTAAATTTCTCTGTCTGTCAACTTCATAAAGCATGATTGCAGCGGCATTGCTTGCATTAAGGCTGTTTACCTTGCCCTTCATAGGCATAGATACGATGTAGTCTGAATTCTTTCTTACGATTTCAGATACGCCCTGTCCTTCGCCACCTATTACAAGAGCCAGTGGCCCTGTAAGCTTTGCATCGCTGTAGTTTTCTCCATCCATATCAACGGATGCAATCCAAAGGCCCTTTTCCTTGAGCTCTTCGATTGTCTGCGCAAGGTTGGTAACCTTTGCAACAGGGATGTATTCGATTGCTCCGGCAGATGCCTTTGCAACAACCTCTGTGAGTCCAACTGCGCGTCTTGCAGGAATGATTACGCCATGTGCCCCAACGCCATCGCAGCTTCTGAGGATTGCGCCAAGATTATGCGGGTCTTCGATTCCGTCAAGGATTACGATGAGAGGGTCTTCGCCCCTCTTTTCTGCCAGAGCGAAAATTTCATCAACACTGACATAATTCTTTGCAGCGGCATATGCGGCAACGCCCTGGTGTGGACGGCCCGGAGCCAGCTTGTCTAATGCGATCTTGTCGACGTACTGAACAACTATCTTTCTTTCGCGAGCAAGACTTGCGATCTTCTTTGCAGAGCCTTCGGCATCCTTTTGCATCATGATTTTATCGATGCTGCGGCCGGACTTAACAGCCTCCATTACAGGATTACGGCCGATGATAAGGTTCGGATTCTCTTCAAAGGATCTTTCTTCCTTAACTGGTCTGGATGGTTTACTGCTGTAAGCTCTTTCAGATCTTGTAGTCTTTTCATATGATTTTCCGGCAGTCTTACCGGACCTGCTTGACTTGGACTTGCTGTAACGATCATCGCTTGATGCGCCGAGGTGTCCGTCCTTCTGAACACGGTGTGCCGATCTTTTATTTTTACCGCTTGTTTCAGCGTTCGCCCAAAGGCGTGGATTATCTCTTTTGCTCATAATTACCTGTTTTTTCTACAATATATATTGACGACAAATTATATTATGTCGGGGGAATTATTTCAATAGGGTGCGGTTATTTCTTCAGCATAGAATACGATACGACTGCCATTGCGACGAGCATGGCGACGGTTAGTATCATCGGATTAATGTTTAAGGCGAAGATGCCGCCGAGCACTGTGCCGAGGCTGCCAAAGATTGCTCCGGAAAGGAAAATCTTTTTTTGATATTTGCCGCTCTTAATGTAATTGATGCCGCCTATGGTCGGGCCGACCATGCACATGGTCATGATAATTGTTAATGTCGCAAGTGGTGACATTCCCATCAAAAGAAACATTGACATTACCGGTGGCTTAAGAGGAACGCCCATCATGTTAAGCACGCTGATTACAAATACTATTGGAAGCGCAATGACAAGCTGAAGTGGGCTAAGCCCGCTTGCCATGCCGCTTGACTGGCTTGATACGATAAGCTTTATTATTAACGCAATCATTGAAAAGATCATTGCATAGCCGATGATCTTTTTTATTTTAGCGGCATCGTATTTGAGCGCCAGCCTCGAGCCGATTAATCCCCCTGCTGCATTTACTATCACGCAAAGCGCAAGTGTAAGCCAATCAAAATCTATCTTTCCTGTCAGGTATGTGATTGCAATAAAATACCCCGGAATCATGTAAGTCGTAACAAGAGTCCCGGGAATTATTGCGTCATCAACCAATTTGGTTTTCTTAAAAAATAAGGTGTTTAAAATAAAATCGGAAAAGCCGAAGCTTGCACAGAAAAAGATTATTCCCTCGACCAGCGAGGCAACTGCGAAATTACCCTTTTCTTGTTTTACCGATTCTATGAAGTTTTTCATTTGCTAATCATATTCTTGTATACAGTTACCAGCCCTCTTGAAATAAGGTTGGGGACGTAAATGATGTTCTGATGTCTGCAGTGAGGAATAATAAACTGCATTACGCCGCCTGTTGCAACAACCGCTGCTTTGCAACCCATTTCCTCTTCCATGCGCTCTATCATTCCGTCAAGCATTGTGGCGGAGCCGTATATGCAGCCGCTTAAGAGCGCCTCTTCAGTATTCTTTCCGATATAACGGTTTGCGGCATCCATCTTTAGATTTGCGGCAAGGTCTGTTCCTGCGAGGAGGGCCTTTAGAGCGGTGCGCGCTCCGGCAAGAATAGAGCAGCCGATGCAAGCGCCGTCGGCATTAATCGCATTGATTGTTGTGGCTGTTCCCATGTCTATTACAATGCACGGATATCCGGCAACATGCTTTGCCTCGATGTCGCCAAGGACCATGTCCATGCCGAGCTCGCCCGGATGATCAATAAGCTCGACTAAATCCGGAATCATGTTTTCTCCGGCATAATAAATATTGTCACATCCGAGAATATCAAACGCTTTCTTAATTTTTTCGGTTATTACCGCAACAACAGACGAAACAAGAATCGCCTCTATGACAAGGCCGTTATCCTTTGCATCATCTAATACAATTTTTATATCATCAGCATAAAGCTCGGCAGACTTTTCCCTGTCCGCCTCGATTCTGAATTCAGCAAGACTTACATAGTCATTCATGAATTCAAATACGATATTAGAATTGCCGATATCTACAGTAAGAAGCATAGTGCCCTCCTAAAAGATTTCTATATATATTATTTTAGCATTATTAGCAGAGAGGACAAAGAAAAAGATGAGAACCATTGCTGATTCTCATCTTGATAGCCGTTTATTAAGCTTTACTTAAAGTATCTCTTGAGAAGACCTTCAAATGCTCTGCCGTGTCTTGCCTCGTCGCGAGCCAT
>DCHA01000048.1:0-11350 GCA_002315535.1 Firmicutes bacterium UBA1764
CTGAGAGTTCTCAGATCCAGCAACGGCTTTGCCTTTGGCGTGAGGTCATCGAGAAAGTTTTTAGATGAATACGGACTGGTGTCCTATATCGTTCCGGGAGTCAAGGTTGTTATTTATGCAATGACGCGCCAGACAGACTCCAAGCGAAAGGAAGTAAAAGAATATTTAGAGCTTCTGATGGAAGAGCTTAAAGATTCAGCAATAGACAAATAAGCGTTTTAGTAAAACAGGGTGGCAGGCATTTGACCTGTCACCCTGTTTTTGTTGTACCTAATTAAATCTGCCATACTTTACCGATGGCACGCAAAGTCAATATCAAATCTTGTAAAGTAACCACCTGCTGCTTGCCGGAGTGTACATGAGCTCGTAGCGGAAGCTATTGCTCCCCTTGTCGCTCTGGCATTCATAAATATAGCTGACAGAGCCCGGAATGCGGCGCTCGGAAATATTGATCACCTTGTTGATTCTGATGACCTGCTCGTCCCCGTATTCATTTGTAAACCTAAATCTGTACGGCATTGGTTTGCCGTGTCTGAAACAGACAACCAGCACATCAATAGGCTTGGCTAGTAGCTTCAATGCGAAATACCTTCCCTCTGTAGCTCCACCTTCACATTCAGTTTTCTTGTCGTGTCTAATATATCGAATTTGACTATGTGTGCGTTGATTGCAGTGTCGTAATCAATGACGGTGCCTTCTCCGAAGATATCGTGTTTGATTCTTGTGCCGGGCGGGATGATGCGGGACTGCAAATTCTCTGGCATAAACTTTTCTTTCATTTGTATATGCTCCAGGGCGGCTTTGATTAGGTCGTCTCCGGCGGGGCAATCCATTGTAAGCAGATCCTCGTCTATATCTAATATAAACCTTGATGGATAGCGCGGAGTGCCGTCAAGGGTTCTGCCCTCGGCCTCTGAGATATAAAGGCCCTTTTCTGCTCTGGTCATTGCGACAAAGGCGAGACGGCGTTCCTCTTCCATGGCCTCGAGCGTGCTCGTTTTCTTTGACGGGAAAACATCTTCATTCATAGCGCAGAGGAATACATACGGAAACTCCAAACCCTTTGCGGCGTGGACAGTCATGAGCTTTACCTTGTCATCCGCCATCGGCTCCTCGGCATTGGAAAAGAGCGCGACATGATCAAGATAATGCTGCAGAGTCGTCTCTTCACCGCAGCTTGTCTCATAGTCATATATAGACTGCTTCAGCTCCGCCAGGTTATCAAGTCTTTCTTGGCTGCCCTCGGTCCTAAGCATTGCCTCATAGCCGCTCTTATCAAGCATCTTTGAAAAAAGCTCCGAAATAGGCATAGTGTCTGCATATCCGCTGAAGTCCTCAACAAGCTTGATGAAGGCCGCAGCCTTGGTGCCTTTAAAGATTTCGTTATCAATATTTTTGCAAAGCGCATTGTACAGGCTGATTCCTTCGCGTTCGGAAATTTCACCAAGGAACTTCATTCTGCGCTCGCCCATGTTTCGCTTCGGCGTGTTGATAACCCGCCTGAAGCTAAGATCGTCCCGATAGCAAAGCATGCGAAGATACGACAGCGTGTCCTTGATTTCCATTCTGTCAAAGAACTGCACGCCGCTGTAAATTCTGTAGGGAATCTTTTCTTTCAGAAAGACCTCTTCAATGTTTCTCGTAATGTAGTGCGCGCGGTACAAAATCGCGATGTCGCCTAAGGCTACGCCCCTTGATGCCAGAGCCTTCACCTCACCCGCAATCCACATTGCCTCTTCAGTCTGCGTCTTGCCGTGGTGGCATATAGGCTTTTCGGCGCCGCCAAGCATCGGAATCAAATCCTTTTTAATTCTTGATTTGTTTTTGCTAATCAGAGAATTAACTGCAGCGATAATCTGCGGACTGGATCTGTAGTTTTCCATCATCATGATGGTCTTGCATGACGGATAGGCCTTGTCAAAGTCCATCAAGTATTTACCGTTCGCGCCGCGCCAGGTATATATTGTCTGATCAGGGTCCCCAACGATAAACAGATTGTTATGATGCTGGCACAGCACCTCCATGAGCTCATACTGAAGTCCGTCAATATCCTGAAACTCGTCTATCATTATGTACTCGAGCCTCTGCTGCCACTTCTCTCTGATTTCAGCATTCTCTTTGAAGATATAAAGAGTGAACTTGATTAAATCATTGTAATCAAGTCCGAAGCATTTCTTTTGCTGATACAGATAGCCATAGAAAATAATGTCCTTTGTGTCAATCGCGGAAATATACTTGTCGTGCAGAACGTCAAGCGGCAAAGCAATCAAATCCAGATAGTACTCCGGCTTTTTGAAAAGCTTTTGGATTTCTATCATGTCGCGTGCCTGGCCGAAGCTCATATCGCGAAGGGAAAGTCCTCTTTCCTCGTAGATGATCTTTAGCATCTGATCTATGTCGGAATTGTCGAGCACCAGAAAGCTGCTCGGATAAGAAACCGCATAGCTTTCCTCATCGAGTACCGACACGCAAAAGCCGTGAAAGGTATTTATAAAGCCGGTGTCATTGTCTCCGGTCAGATTATGAATTCTGCGTCTCATCTCCTGCGCCGCTTTGTTTGTAAATGTGACGCAAAGGATGTTGCCCGGCATGATACCAAGGCAATTGACCAGATATGCAAACCTATATGTGAGCGCTTTTGTTTTACCGGAGCCGGCTCCGGCAATCACACGCACGAAGCCCTCTGTTGTAGTAACGGCCGCCCTCTGTGCGTCATTAAGTTCTCTAAGCAATTCTTCCATTTCAACCTCGAAAATTCATAAAACGAATATATGTTCTATTATACAAAACATTTGTTTGACTTTCAAGATTACCTTGTATATATGCTATAATTAGGCTATGGAAAAGAAAACAAAAGAAGAATTAAATAGCGTGAAGACCGGGGGCGAAACAGCTCGTCCAAAATCTTCGCCGCTAAAGAAGCTTGGTTCTGCGGCGCTGGCTATTGCAGTTGCGGCGAATGTAATTAGCCCTGCGAATTACAAGACTCCGGAAATTACGCTGGATGATATACAGCCGTCGTATGTGATTGAAGAGACTATCGACTTGCCTCCGGCAGCGGACGATGAATTGCTGCTGACTGACGAGGACAAGCAGAAAAAGAGCGCGCGCATATCAATCACCAGCATATTCAGCTTTATCGCATCGTGGCTGCTTGGAACAATTGCGGTCGCATTCCCAAAGCTTGCAGCGCCTGTGTTCACGCCGCTTGGCACAAAGATATTCAGCTGGGCGCTGTTTGCACTTGGCATAGTTTTAGCGATTATCATCGCATTAAAAAAAGCCTTCCCGAACACACCGCTTAAAGAAATGCTGACAGGAAAAAGGCTGCTTGCGATCTTACTTCTTACGGCCGTGATCATTGCCGCATGCGAAGTTGCATTATACTATTTGCAGAAATACGTACTTGTGATAAAAATCGTGAGTCTGTTTTTAGGTCTTGCACTGATTATAATTGCGTATAAAAAAATCAAGAACAAGCTTTGTTCTTATAGAATTACACTGCCGAAGATGTCAAGTTAATATCACATATGATACAATTAATATAAATTCAAAATAAAGGTTCATTTCAAAGGAGATAATTATGGATGCAAGTAAATTAGCACAGTTATTACTTAGCGCTGGCAGCACAGGTGCCATCAGCAAGAACACCGGTGTGTCCGCAGACCAGGTTTCAAGCGTTATCAGCGAGGTTCTTCCTCAGCTTTTGTCCGGAGCAAGCAAACAGGCAACAGACAAGAGTACTGCTGCAGGATTCTTGAAGGCTCTGGAATCACACAGCAGCGCTGATACAAAGGATCTTTCAAAGTTCCTTGGCGGCGTAGACCTCGAAGACGGCGCAAAGATTATCAGCCACCTTCTTGGCGGCAATGCACAGTCAACAGTTAAGTCTGTTGCAAAGTCAGTAGGTGTTTCCGAAGCAAACGCAAGCCAGATTATGTCTTCTGTTGCACCGCTTCTTCTCAGTGTTATGGGACAGCAGAACAAGAAGCACGGCACAGACGGATCAGATTTGCTTAAGTCACTCATGAGTGGCGCACTCGGCAGCCTTACAGGATCCCAGTCCGGTTCCAAGTCCGGCATCGATGCGGGTGATGTAATCAACCTGATTGGAAAGTTTGTGAAATAAATTAAATAAAAAAAGAGGACTCATGCAGAATCTTCTGTATGAGTCCCTTTTATTAAATTCTACTTCTCTTCAATCTTTGCTTCAGGAGCATTCTTCTGTATGGAAGCAATACCGTTCAGACAAGCTTTCTTTGTCTTGTATCCTTCGCCAACAGCGATAATCTGACCATTCTTTGCCTTGAGTCTGAATCTGAATTCTCCGGCCTTGTCCTTGTAAATTTCGAACTTTGGATTTGAAACAGCCTTTGCACCTTCTTCTGTAGTATCAAAAAGCTTTGCAGCAACTGCATTCTTTTTAACAGATTCAATTCCGTTAAGGCATGCAGCCTTTGACTTATATACTTCGGAATCAGCGATGATTTCTCCATTACCTGCAACAAGTGAGAATTTAATTCCTGTTGCGGTCTTCTTAACAACAAATTTGCCCATGTGGTTTTACCTCCATTCTAAAAATAAAAAATGTAACCTTATTCTTATGTAAAATATAAAGTTTCAGGTTACATATTATTATACTGATTTGTCACAATAAATGTGGTAAATGATTAATAAACCGCGCTTCTATATAAGTTATTGGATTTGAATAAAAAAAGGACTGATCCCACGTTTTTTAAGCCTTTCAGCCCGTACACCCAGCTACAGACCGCCAGGAGGTCAACCCTTATCTGTCCAGAATATATCATAGATTTACAACCCTGTCAAACTTCTATGACGAAGTTTTTTATTAGCTCGTAAAATTCATACACATCACTATTCGATTTATTCAGTCTTATTACACTACACAGATTATCAACGAATTGAAGGCCTGTTTCCCTTTGAGAATCCATAGGCATAATAGCTTGTACATGCCTGTAACTTAACACTCGATTAACGATTCTGTACTCAAAATCCGGTTTATTAAAGCCATCAAATATTACACTAATCTCAGATTCGATTGTTGAAATGATTTTTGAAAGCAAAGTAATATATGTCGCCTCCTTGTACTCTTGGCAAAAATGCTCTCCTTTCTTTATATAGCAAGAATAAATAATGCAAGGATTAATATTATTTATTTCCTCGAGCATTTTTATCTTTATCCGTCTATAATCCCTGTCTAACAAAATTGCTTTAAACTCAGTATAAACCTTTGACTTTTCCTTATTAGGAATTGGTATATCCTTAATAGCATTTTTAAAATGTGCATACGCTTTTATGGCATCTTCGCGAGACTTAACAAGCAATCCGGTTACAATAAATAACTCACTGTTTTCAGTTTCATCAACATACAATATCATAAATATCCCATTTCATTGCATCAAACCATGTGTACGCAACAAATATTCCCCTAAGTAAATACAAAATATTACTGTCTTGATTTAATAATAACATACAAACAACTAGATGTAAATATATGTTATTATTGCAAATTATTTACCAATGCATCGGTAGGCATTGTTATCTAAAAACAATTCATTTTCTCCGCCAAACTGTCAATACGCTGTGTAAAAAAATAGAGTTCATACAGAATCTAAGCTTCTGTATGAACTCTTTGTTTTAGTACACTGTTAATTTAACACGCATATTACTCTATTTTACCGCGTTCTGCCTTGTCAATATATTTCGAGCGAACGCTGACATACAATACGGTTGCCAGGACCGCCTGTCTTCCAGCAGACATATTAAAGGCCATTGTTGGCAAATCTCCACCTCTGGCGCTTCCTTTGCAGATGATGACTTCAAGTATTGCAAAAAGATATGTCATAATAAGCGAATAACCAGCAAGTCCAATAGAAAGCTTGGAGCCCAAACCATCTGAGAAGAAAAGAACAGCGACAACACCAAATGCGCCTACACAACTAACAACCGCACCCATTGCAACATATGGCCGCAGCGGATAAATAAGGCAGCAAGCAGGTGCACGGAACAAAAGAACAATGCCGTAAGCAACCAAAAATGCCTTATAAATCTTAGCCTCGCTCTTCCCATATCCCTTAATCAAATAAACCATGCCGATTGCGATGGCAACAGCACATAAAATCGGAGCGACATATCCGAGGACCTTATTATTTTCCTCAACAGCAAAGCAACTGTAAATGCTTGCAATACCCAAAAGGCCAAAGACTACAGCGTAGATGACCCAAAATATATTTTTCTTTCTGCTCATAATAGCGTTCCTCCTACAAATATTATTATTCTGTATTATACCATAGCCGAATCATTAATCGCTTGAAACAATATATTTTAAACCATCACTTTAGCAAAGAATTATTAAGCCGAGGAAGTCAGAGAGCTGGGTGTGCTGGGAGACTTTTGAGGGGGCAAAATTCATGTAGCTAAAGGGGTGTTTTAGATGTTAAGGTGACAATTCATGTCCCCGGCGGCGACGAGGGCGCTGGAGAAGGCCCAGGTGAGGTTGTAGCCACCGCAGAAGCCGTCTACGTCTATTACTTCGCCGGCGAAATACAGGCCGGGAACAAGTGTCGATTCCATGGTGTTTGGATTGATTTCTTTTACATCAACGCCGCCGGAGGTTGTCTGTGCGTCAGGCCAACCCTTGGTTCCGGTGATGTTAAAGCTGAGAGATTTTTCAATCCCGCAGGGTCTCTTCTTCATATAGTTTGCAAGTTTTCTCGGAACAAGATATTCCAAAGGGAATTCAGCAAGCAGCTCTTTCCTGTCTTCTTCGCTGTAGTCCCAAAGAGGGTTAACGCTCAGCTTGTAGCTTACGCCTTCCTCCAGTCTGATTTCTCTTGAAAGATCCATCACGCAAATTCCGGAGATTGCGGTCTTTGTGAACTGAACTTCTCCGAAGTATTCAAATGCGAGAATCTCATCGCGTCCACTGCTGTGTCTGATGAGGTTAATCATCGCGTCGCATCTTACTCCGGCAAGTTCTGAGAGATCCTCTTCGCAGGTCATCGGAACAAGTGCAGGAACAGGTTTGATTATATGGTGGCCGAAGCTTTCAGCAAGCTTAAGTCCCTTCCCGTCAGAGCCAAACTGTATTCCAGCCTTACCGCCGGTAGCGATAAGAAGGTTCTTTGCCTTTGCGATGCGGCCATCAACTGACTCAACAATAAAAATATCTGATTCCTTTGAAGCGGATTTAACTTCAAAGCCATATTCGATATCAGAAGCCTGTGCGCCTTTAATAAGAGCCTCCGCAATAGTGCTTGCCTCTTCTGATCGCGGATACATTCTGCCGTCATCCTCTTCCTTTGCAATTACGCCAAGATTCTCAAAGCTGTATAAAAGATCGTCAATGCAGGCATTTTGCAAAACAGTTTCAACAAATTCCGGATTATTGTAACAGCTCGGATTAGCCTCTGAATTCAAAAAGTTGCAGCGGCCGTTTCCCGTTGCGTAAATCTTTTTTGCGGCCTCGGCGTTTTTTTCAAGAATGAGACAATCACCCTCAAAGCCTGAAGCGCAGAAAAGGCCGGCAGCGCCGGCCCCTATAATAATTAAATCATAAACTTTCTTCATTATTTATTAGTATCCAGCCAATCAAATGTAAATGTCTGAGTTAACTTTAAATCTGTCTCCTTAGATTTAGGGTCAGATAATGGTTTAATAGCATATTCTTCTGCAGAGAAGAGCTCTTCAAGTGACAGCGGTGTGAAGCTTGCAAGCTCATCGATGTCTTCTTCGATAGGCTTTTCATTTTCAAGCTCAAGAAGGAATGCACTTCTCTTAAGAGCCTCGCCGCCTTCTGATTTAAATGTAGGCTCGTCGATTTCAAGTGTCGGCAGATCAAGCTCCGGCACCCTGTTTTCCATTTCCTCAAGATTAACAAGTCCGCGCTTCTGCTCAAGATTGAGGTCGTCTGTCTTTTGTGTAGCGACAACCTCCTTCTCGATTGTCGGAATGTTTACAGGCTTATTAAATACAGGTCTGGTTGACAGCAGCTCTTCCTCATTAAAGAAGTTGAATACTTCCTCTTCCTGAACAGTTTCAGCAGGCTCTGCCGGCTCTTCCGCCAGTCTTATAATCTCCTCGGTTTCCTCCGGAGTGAAGCTCATAGTTCTTTCGCTTGCAGGTCTGATAAAGTCCTTCTTGGCTTTTCTTGCCTCAGCCCTTTCCTCGGCCTCCTTAACCTTTGCAAGTCTTGCCTCTTCAATTTCTGCTTCTCTTTCAGCCTCTGACATGCTGCGCTTTCTGTCGCGCTCTGCCCTCTCTGCCTCAGCGGCAAGTCTCTTTGCATTAGCTCTTTCCTGAGCCTCTTTCGCCTTTACAGAATCCGCACGCTTTATCATGTATACAGAATAAATAGCAACACTGAAGGCCTGCAGTATCATAGCGATGGCTATTGCATATAAGTCATCAACATCTGCAAGGAACTCAGGAATTAAAAGTACAAATCCAAAGATTGAATTAATAAGTCCAAGTGGAACAACCGAGAACCAGTTCTTCGGGTTTACCCTGCTTACTGCCAGAGCCTCCGCAACGCGGCAAAAGCCACTAACCATAAGTCCAAAGCCAAAGAATATTGCGATGCTTCCGTCAGGAATTAAATCTGCAATTGCGAGAAAGCCTAATGCGGCGGATGCCACACCATCAATGAGTGCTGCTTCTGAAAGAAGGTTTCTTCTGAATCCAATTACATATGTAATGAACTGAAGAAGTCCATAAAGCATAAGTGCAGCGCCAAGAATAAATGCAACTCCGGCATAACCATTCATGTAGAACGCAAAGCAATATGCTCCTGCGCCTGCCAATATTAATGCTGATAAGCCTGAAATAAATCTCATAAATAATTCTCTTTCAATTTCAATAATATACTATTCAAGCATCTTATCCTTAAATGCTTGCATTTGTTCATCACTTAAACCGATGGATGTGTGCAAATAGTTTTGTACGTTTCCATAATCGATTTCTACTTGATCAAAGAAGGCGTCAAGATATCTGCTGTCAAGCGTGAACAGCTCGATAAGCTTATCTGCCAGCCTGTCGCTTGCGCCCCTCTCTTTAAAGTCATCTCTCATCTTTGCGGCTTCCCATTCGGCATGAGCACGACTGATTAAATAATCATCGTATATTGCTTCTCTGTCGACTCCAAGGATGCAGCAAAGGACTGCGGCTGTCATGCCTGTGCGATCTTTTCCAGAAGTACAGTGAAACAGTATCGCGCCCTTGTCGTACTCCATTATGCCGCGAATCATCTCTGCAAACCTGCGATTTGAAAACGGGTTTCTAATCATGTCCCTGTAAATTACGGTCATATCCGGCATGAGGGCCAACTTTTCGTCTTCAGGGCCCGGAGCAAACATCTTTGCAAAGATTCTCTTAAAATTGACATGCTTGTCATCAGTGCTGTCATCATCCATCAGAAACCAGTTAACATACTCGGTGCCCGGAATCATGATGTCAGGTTTATTCACTGTCTCGTTCTTTGTCCTAAGATCAATTACTTTTGTAATATTATTCTTTTTGAACCATTCAAGATCCTGATCATCAATTGCATTGAGCATTGCAGATCTAAACAGCAAATTCTTTTTAATTTTTTTCCCTTCGGAATTTACTATTCCACCAAGATCTCTAAGGTTCCTAATCATTAGTTAAATCACTTTCTTAATAAAATCGCTTACTATTCTTTCGTAGCGCTCCTTGTCTACAAGGTAGCTGGCTCCATGATCGGCGCCATCAAATAAGTGGCGCTCAACAATATCAGGTCTTGCCTGCTGTACACTCTCGCTCATATATGCAGGAACAAAGTTATCCTCTGCTCCATGAATAATCAAAACGGGAATATTGCATTTCTTTATTTCTTCGTCAGCTCTGCACTCCGCCAAATCGTAGCGGCAGAAAAGCCTCGATGAAAGCTTTACAAATCCGATGACAAACTCCGGCAAATGCATATTGACCTTTTCAACTCTCTTTATTACGTCAACCGCACTGGAGTACGGGCAGTCCGCAAATATTGCCTTTACGTTTTCCGGTAGAGCCAGACCTGATGCCATAAGCACCGTAGCCCCGCCCATCGATATACCGACAAGAATAATTTTCTGTGACTCACCGAATCTGCTTAATGCATACTCTACCCACTTTAGAAGGTCTTTTCTTTCAAGTATGCCAAAGCCCATATACTTTCCTTCGCTTTGCCCCTGCGCCCTTTGGTCTACCAAGAGGACATTATGTCCAAGACCTCTGAACAGCTGAGCCCCTCCGGAGAAATCCCTTCTGGCGGTTCCTCTGTAGCCGTGAAAGCATATTTCAAGCGGCGCCCCATCACAAACGTGATAGTAATAGCCATGCAACCTTAGCCCGTCAAAAGATGTAATCCATACATCCTCATATGGAAGCTCGAGCAATGCCGCGATTTTCTTTTTTGCAGGTCCAACAAGCTCCGGATGCTTTCTTGAAAATTTCACATCCATGTCCTGCTCATTTGGGTCAGGCATAAAGCACAGCTTTCTGATCCACATAAGCGTTGCGAGAAGTATGATTAATAATACAATTATGACAATCAGTACTATCATTTATGCATCCTATTCAAGTCCGGGGAAATCCAGCTGACGAAGAGCCTCAAATAAAACTATGTTCGCTGAATTCGCAAGGTTAAATGATCTGAGCCTGGTATCCTCGCTCATCGGGATTCTGATTGCAAAGTCCTGATGCTCGCTGATGAAAGGTCTCGGAAGACCTGCTGTTTCTTTTCCGAAAAGAAGCATGTCTTCATCCTGATATTTAACATCGGTATAACGCTGCTTTCCCTTCGTTGTCGAAAGCCACATGCGCCTGCCCTTATATTCTTCAAGGAATTCTTCAAAGCTCTCGTGGATTTCCAGCTTTACATATGGCCAGTAATCCAGCCCCGCTCTTTTTACCTGTCTGTCATCTATAGAAAACCCAAGTGGCTTTACAAGATGCAGCACAGAATTGGTTGCGGCGCAGGTTCTTGCGATATTGCCTGTATTGGGTGGAATCTCCGGCTCAACAAAAACTACATGTAATGCCATTTTGTCTCCTCTTTCCCATATAATTTAACGTTTAATTATACCATAATAAGCGTATATATTGTCTGCGCAAAATGCAAAAGCCGATTGTAGAGCGATTTTTACAAAAAAATCGACTAAAAACATTGAAAAATCCACAATTTGTGCTATTTTTTTGTTGTACATACGCTAAATATAGTATAAAATAAAAATACAAATAAATAAGTTAATTATTGTTTTTATTGTTATTAAGGAGATTAAACAATGAACAGAGTAGAATTAGTAGAAGCAATCGTTAAGGAAACTGGCGT
>DCHA01000048.1:11412-11541 GCA_002315535.1 Firmicutes bacterium UBA1764
AGGGTGACAAGGTTCAGCTCGTTGGTTTCGGAACATTCGAACAGAGAAAGAGAGCTGCTCGTAAGGCTAAGAATCCTAAGACAGGCGAAACAATCAAGGTTGCAGCTTGCAAGGTTCCAGCATTCAAGG
>DCHA01000048.1:11582-15915 GCA_002315535.1 Firmicutes bacterium UBA1764
GATGCTGTTAACGCTAAGAAGGCAGCAAAGAAGTAAGAAATTGCTTATGAAAAAGATGCTTCGTATGAAGCATCTTTTTTTATTTCATTTGAGGAACATAATCCTTTTCAGCAATCTTATTTAATTCTTTTGTCTCTTCATCAGGCTGTTGCGAAATCTTTTCAGGGTTCATGCTTCCATCAAAATTACGAACTCCGCTTGCGACCTCATCAAAGAACTTTAGCTTATAATTCTTATCAAGCTCGGCGGCAATATACTTTTCAGGCTTATTGATTAATGCCATGTAGGTATTTGCTTTGCTGACAAGATCATTAAAGCTCTTTCCATTTACAATGATATCTGCCATCTGATCCAGGGCCTTGGGATCTTCCTTTAGCATATTCGCATAGCTTTGATAAGCCTGCGGATCATTCTCTTTCAATTTATTAATATGCTCAACCAGAGTCAATGTTGCTACAGCCTTGTTGTTTATTCCTATCTGAGTATTATCCATAGGCCCGAGATTGCCGACAGCTCCGGCAAGAACCTGCTTTGCACCAAATGATGCATCGGCAAGCTTGTACTCTATGGAATCTACACCAAGCTGCGGATTATCCTTAATAGTCTGAAGCTGCTTGTTAGAAGCCGCAAGCTCCTTAAACGCTTTTGACATCAACTCATTTATTTCATTAACCTGACGCTCTCTGGAATCCTTAGCAATGTCGCAGAGATTGTCCATGCATTCTGCCACTGCTGTAAGCTTTGCCGCATTAGGACCACTTGCAGCCGGAATATAAGCCGTAATAGCTTTTTGAACAAGCTTAAATCGATCGGCAATAATATTGGCATCCATGTCACTGACCGGGCGATTCTTTTGCGCAACATCTTTCAGCATAGAAGAGAGACTGCTGATTTTATCCGTAAGCTGTTGATACTCCAAAGTCCCGTCAGAGCCAAGCTTGTTTAATCGCTTTGTAATGCTCTCGATTTCTTTAATCTGCCCTTTTACTGTAGAGAGGCTGTCTATCCGAAGCTTTTCATGAAGCCGCTTTACGCCCTTATTGCTACGCTTTATTGCCTGATCTCTCTTGTACTCATCCTTAAAAGCCTTCTCAGCAAGCTTAACAGCCTTTTTATTTAGTGCCTCGCGAGGTTTCTTGAGATTATATCCAAGCTTTTTTTCAATCTGCTTTTTGGCTTCTTCTCTTGGCTTGTGCTTTTCCTGATATAATTTTTTTTCTTCTTCAGAAATAGGCTGCTTGTTCATTTGTGCTTTGAGAATCTTCTGTCGAAGATTGTCGTAATCAGGATCAGGCTTGATGAGTTTTTTCTCCTCTTCTTTAAACTCCGTTTCAAGCTTGTTAACCATCTCGTTTGCTTTCGCTCTGAATTTAGGCTCAAACGCAGCCATTTTGGTTGTGATTCCATCAATTGCTGTTTGAGCATGCTTGAATGGGCTGTCCGGAGCATAACCAAATTTGGAATCGTGATTTTTAAATTGTCTGGCAACTTCCGCTTTAAAGAGTTTCTCAGTATATGTATCAACAATAAAATTATTCGGATTCTTTTGTATTTTCTTCTGCAAGCTTTGAACTCTGCTCCAGCAGGCATCAATCTGCTCAGAATTAATTCCGTTTTTAACAAGTATTCCGGCAAGAGACCCTCTGTCAAGCTTCATAACCTTCTCAGCCATAGCTCTCGGAATACTGCCTATATCATCCAGTGCAGGTAGATTCTTTACTGCAGTACTATTATTGATTGACAGATTACCAAAGGATAAATCATTATCAATACCATTTACCCCTTTGACCATCAGCCTTTTCCCGTCCTTACTCGGCTCGATATTAATAAAAATGTTTCCGGCATGCCTGTCTATATTTGCGCAGATGTAGTCAGTAATCAGCAGATTTGCGCAGCTTTCGCCAAGAGCAGCATAATCAATATCGAGAGTTTTATTATCAAAAATAGTCAGATCCTTTAAAATTTCTTCGATGCCGATGCCACTTGCTTTTTTCATAAAGCTTCCGCGAACAGGCTCCCCATTTACCATCATAGTCATCGGAATGCTCTTAGCTAAATCTTTCCCGCATCCAAGCAAGGTAGCCATATCGCTCATAGCGGTATTTCTCTGGTTGATGTTGCTGCCCTTTTCAATGCCGGCTGTAATATGTATCGCCATCATGGTGGGTAAATCTTCTATACGAAGGCCTAAATCATGAAGCGCAGATGCTTCTGCCTGAGTAAAAGCTCTGTATTTCCCGTCCTGCATATAAAGATTTTCATCAATTCCGATCTCCTTTAAAACCAATGGTATGCTTTCCGTGTTTCTGATGCCATTTGCGTCAGCCTTAAAGTTAAAGCATTTTGTTTTCAAAGAATTAAGTCCATCTGGCTTAGAAACAATAGCGTCAATAATTGCGGCCAGGCTCGGGGCTACGAACTTTGCTCTGTCCACAATTTCCTTTTCGGTCCACTCCGGAGCATAGTCTTGAGTAAAGAATCCTTCCTCAAGCTCGCCTTTCTCATTCATGTATCTTACCGGAATTCGATCGGACATATAGCCTCCTACCTTTTCCAGCTCTTCACTTCCCATATCGATAATGATATCCGTTGACTGTCTGTGAATCGACATATAGGAGCTTTCACCGGGAACAAGATCCTCCGCATAGCTGAGCTCTCTGTTCGCCTGGCGATTGTCGCGGCGTATGTTAAGCTCAAGCTCCCGCTCACCTCGAAGTATAGCCTCTTCTTCCGGAGTTCTGTTTGCCTTTGAAGCGAGCTTCTTGCTTTTACCTGTTTTTTCAAGAGTCTTCTTAAGCTCCTGTCCTGACAAAATAATCTGCTCACAAAGCATCTTTAGCTGAGTAAGCTCAGCCTCTGTCATCTTTGCAGAAAGCCCATACCCTACATCAGCGTTTCCGATATTTCTCTTGTCCTTAAGGCTGCAAAGCTGAATAACAAAGGCCTCGTACGCCTTTTGATCGTCAATAAACTTTTTATACGCTGCCTTTTGTTTGTCATTTTTCATCCATGCAGGATATTCAAATGCCATTACTGTACCTCTTTTTATCTGCTAAATAATATCTTGATGATATAATAATACGCTTCTGAATGTTTCAGAAGCGTTGTAAAAACTGTGGTAAAAAAATTACTATAGCAATCTGCAGAATCAGTATTAATGGAATTCCGATTGTAAATTTCTTATGCAGAGTTTTATGATGAAATACATTCATTCCAAGCAGAGCCCCGATTGAGCCTCCGATAATTGCAATAAAGATCAGTCTCTTCTCAGGCACCCTTCTTTTGTGCTTCTTCGCTTTTCTTTTATCAATTCCAAATGCAATAAATCCAATCAGGTTTATTAACACAAGATAAATAAGAAAATATTTATTCATAGCTAAAACAGGATTGCGCTTGCAATCATAAAGTAAATAATAAGCGATGTCGCGTCAACAATAGTGCTGATAAACGGGCTCGCCATTACAGCAGGATCAGCCCCGAGCTTTGTTGCAATAAACGGGAGCAGGCATCCGATAATCTTTGCGACAAGTACTGTAAGCGCCATTGTAAGGCATACAACCAGTGCGACATAAACAGTTACGCCATCGTTATGCATTAAAAGCTTGTCCACAATAAGAATTTTCGCGAAGCATAATATTGCAAGCGTAAGTCCGCAAAGAACTGCAGTACGTATTTCTTTCCATACAACCTTGATTACGTCAGACAGCTCAAGCTCACCCAGTGACAAAGCACGGATAACCGTAACTGATGATTGTGTGCCGGAGTTACCGCCGGTACCTGTAAGCATAGGAATAAAGGCTGTAAGCGCAACACAGGCCGCAAGCTTATTTTGGAAGCTCGTGATTATGATTCCCGTGAATGTTGCTGACAGCATGAGTATTGAAAGCCAGGGAATTCTCTGCTTGAATATCTCAAACACTGTAGCTCTGAGATATGTTGTATCGGATGGAGACATACCGGCCATGATTTCGATATCCTCTGTAGCCTCTTCTTCGATGATGTCCATAGCGTCATCGTAGGTTACGATACCGACCATGCGGTTTTCCTTGTCTACAACAGGAAGAGCAATAAAGTTATACTTTGAGAGCATCTGAGCAACCTCTTCCTGGTCAGTCTCTGTTGTTACGCTGATCACGTTTTCATCCATGAACTCACGTATCAATATAGTGCTGTCCTTTGCGAGAAGTAAATCCTTTGCTGTTGTATAACCAATCAGTCTCTTCTTATCATCCGTTACATAGCTTGTGTAGATTGTTTCCGAATCAGTCCCGACTCTCTTAATCTTTTCAATTGCCTCTGCAACTGTCATCTGCGGACGCAGTGCAATGTACTC
>DCHA01000048.1:15984-23297 GCA_002315535.1 Firmicutes bacterium UBA1764
TTGATTTCTTTTCTCATCTGAGGGTCTGCTGCGGCTAGAATTCTCTTTACCACGTTTGCAGGCATTTCGTCTACAAGATCAGCAGCATCATCGACGTAAAGTTCATCAACGACTTCATGAAGTTCTTTTGCGGAGAAAGCGTTAATTAAGATTTCCTGGATGTCCGGTTCCATTTCAACAAATGCCTCAGCAGCTTCTTCCTTTGGAAGCAGCCTGAACAGCATTGGAAGTGTTTTTTCATCTACACCGGAAAGTACCTCTGCTATATCCGATGGATTCATCGTGATCAGAATTTCTTTGATAGCAGAGTATTTTTTAGATTCTAAGAGAGCACCCAAGGTGCTTTCCATGATTGTTGTGTTTTCTGCCATCGTCCAACTGAAGCATCCATTACGGTGCGGTCTCCTTTCTTTGAATTAAACTAAAAAAATAAAAAATAGTGCGACATTGCGCACTATTTATTATATTTTATTGAATCTTGCTTGTCAATTTGCGAAGGCTATATAATCACAAAAATTGCGTGCACTATAAGGGCTACAATCCATGCGACCGCACATTGGAACACTACAACAAAAGCAGCGGATTTTCCGCCGAGCTCGTTCTTAACTGCGGCAATTGCGGCAACGCAGGGTGTATAAAGCAGGCAAAATACCAAAAGTGATATTGCCGAAGGCACTGACAGAAAGCTTTCCAATGATACTCCGGCAAGAAGTATCTCAAGGCAGGATACAACGCTCTCTTTTGCCATAAATCCAGCCAGCAGCGCGGTAACAACTCTCCAGTCGCCAAATCCCAAAGGCTTAAATATCGGAGCAATAGAGCCCGAAATAACGGCCAGAATGGACTGACTCGTGTCGCTCACAAGCTGCAGATGGAAGCTGAAGCTTTGGAGGAACCAAACCACAACGCTTGCAACAAGGATAACAGTGAAGGCTCTCTGAAGGAAATCCTTTGCCTTATCCCAGAGAAGCTGCGCAACATTTTTGGCGCTCGGCATTCTGTAATTTGGGAGCTCCATAACAAACGGAACAGCCTCGCCCTTGAACCTGGTAGTTTTTGCAACCAGAGCTGTGATAACCGCAGTTAATATTCCGAGCAAATACAGGCATACCATGACCAGTCCACCCTTCCCAGGGAAGAAGGCTGCGGTAAAGAAAGCATAAATAGGGAGCTTTGCCGTGCAGCTCATAAACGGAGTAAGCATGATGGTCATGCGGCGGTCACGTTCTGACGGGAGCGTCCTTGCTGCCATAATGCTCGGTACAGAGCATCCGAAACCTATTACCATAGGAACTATGCTTCGACCTGAAAGACCAATTTTCCTGAGAAGCTTATCCGTAAAGAAAGCAACTCTTGCCATATATCCGCTGTCCTCCAAAAGTGAGAGGAAGAAAAACAGCGTAATGATAATTGGGACAAAGCTCAGCACGGATCCAACTCCGGCAAATATTCCATCGATAACGAGGGAGTGAATTACCTCGTTTACCTCCATATTTGTAAATGCGACATCAACGAAGGCTGTAAACCAGTTGATTCCGGATTCGAAAAGTCTCTGGAAAAACGCACCGATAACATTAAAGGTCAGATAGAAGATCAACCCCATTATCACAATGAACGCAGGTATAGCGGTGTTTTTTCCGGTCAGAAATTTATCCAGCTTTTCCGATCTGAGCTTTTCCTTGCTTTCGCGAGGCTTTTTTACTGTAACAGAGCACAGCTTTTCAATGAATGAAAAACGCATATCCGCAATAGCGGCAACTCTGTCCAGTCCACGCTCGTCCTCCATCTGGCAAATGATATGCTCAATCATTTCCTTTTCATTTTGATCAAGCTTTAAAGCTTCTTCGATATGGCTGTCGCCTTCAACAAGCTTTGTTGCCGCAAATCTCGCAGGAATGCCTGCGGCGTTTGCATGGTCTTCGATTAATGCTATTATTCCGTGAATAGCGCGGTGAACAGCGCCTCCGGCCTCATCGGCCTTGCAGAAATCCTGGCGAAGTGGCTGCTCCTGGTATCTTGCAACGTGAATTGCGTGGCTGATAAGCTCGTCTACGCCTTCGTTTTTTGCAGCAGAAATCGGGACAACAGGAATGCCAAGTAAGTGCTCCATTCCGTTAATGTCAATTGCGCCGCCGTTTCCGGTCAGCTCGTCCATCATATTTAGCGCAAGCACCATAGGGCGATCCAGCTCGATGAGCTGAAGCGTGAGATTCAGGTTGCGCTCGATATTTGTTGCGTCAACAATATTAATAATGCCCGTAGGCTTTTCGTCGATAATAAACTTTCTTGTTACAATTTCTTCGTTGGTATACGGAGAAAGAGAATAGATGCCCGGAAGGTCTGTGATCTCCGAGTCGCTATGGCCCCTGATTGCTCCGGACTTTCTGTCAACAGTTACTCCGGGGAAATTGCCTACATGCTGATTTGATCCGGTCAGCTGATTGAACAGCGTGGTCTTTCCGCAGTTCTGATTTCCTGCCAGAGCGAAGCTAAGCGTGGTCCCCTCCGGGAGCGGAGACTCTGATTTTTTATCATGGTATTTTCCGCCTTCACCAAGTCCCGGATGCTCTATAAACTGCTTGGCCATTTCTTCCTGAGCAGCTCTGTTTATCATAGCCTTTTCATCGGCATGAGATTTTTGCTCTTCCTTGCTGAGCCTGATTACTTCAATCTGAGCGGCATCTGCCACTCTAAGTGTTAATTCATACCCGTGGAGTTGAAGCTCCATTGGGTCACCCATCGGGGCATATTTAATTAGGGTGACAACTGCGCCTGGAATAAGTCCCATGTCGAGGAAGTGAAGCCTTAAGGCCCCTTCACCGCCGACAACGCTTATCCGCGCTGATTCGCCGATTTCCAAATCTTTGATTGTCATTAAAAATCCTTCTTTCTTGATTTAGTTTTCTTTTTTATCCTTGGGCTGCTCTTGTTTTTCGCAATGCTCTGACATCACGCAGGTACTGCAGTTGCCGCCGCAAGGACTGTTGCCCTTGTTCATAGCTCCAATCGCAAACACTAACGCAACAATGATCAGAACCCCAATAATTATACTTATCAAATTCATCTCTGCTTTAAAAAGCCCGCAAAAGCGGGCTATATATTATTCTTCAATCTTAGCAATAATTTGGTTGAGCCAATCTCCGTCTACATCTTCAATTCTTCCTGCATCGCACTTTGCGGCGATGTTTGGATCCATAGGAATCTTGCCGACAGCATCAATGCCTGCCATACCGGCAATGGCATCAACATGGCTTTCTCCGAAGATGTGGTGCTCTTTTCCGCAATCCGGACACTTGAAATAGGACATATTTTCTACGAGTCCGAGTACAGGCACCTTCATCATCTCTGCCATCTTTACAGCCTTTGCAACGATCATAGTAACAAGCTCCTGCGGAGAAGTAACTACGATAATTCCGTCGATAGGAAGTGACTGGAATACTGTAAGTGGAACATCACCCGTTCCCGGCGGCATGTCAACAAACATGTATTCAACCTCGTCCCAGCAAACCTCTGTCCAGAACTGTTCAACGGCTCCGGCAATAACTGGGCCTCTCCAAACTACAGGGTCTGTGTCGTTTGGAAGAAGCAGGTTGATGGACATCAGCTTGGTTCCTCTTTCGGAGCTTGCAGGGATAATTCCCTCTTCTGTTGCCATGCACTGACCGTGCACGCCGAAGAGCTTCGGAATTGACGGACCTGTTACATCGGCATCAAGGACAGCAGTTGTATAGCCCTTCTTTGCCATCTGTGATGCGAGAAGTCCGGTTACAAGTGACTTTCCTACGCCACCCTTACCGGAAACGATACCGATTACCTTATGAACATTTGAATATTGATTTGTTTCTTTGATAAAGCTCTTTGGATCTCTGCTGGCGCAGTTCTCGCCGCAGCTGGAGCAATCATGTGTGCATTCTGACATAAGTCTACCCTCCGTATATAATAGCCTTTCGGATCTGTAAATAATAAAGTTTTGTACCCTTCTATTATATCGCAAATTTTACAAAAAGGAAGTTCTGCTGATTTTGTCTTCTACTGTATGATATAATTTATCAATATTTATTTAATATGGCAGGTGCAAAAATGGCTAAACAACAAACAGAGAAAAAAATCGATTCATTCATCGGAGCAAAATGTTTTATCGCATCGCTGATTATTATTGCAGCGCTGATGCTTGCTGGCTACATTTCCACTTTAACCATACCATGTGATGGTATTCCTTTCTGGAAGTGGATTTTGTCTCCTTTCCTTGTGCTGGGATCAGATGATATGGTTACACTGATTGCAGTTATTCTTTTTCTCCTTATCATTGGCGGAGTCTTTAACTCATTAACAAAGCACGGACTCATGCGCTACATGATAGATAAAATTGCGTTTAAATATGCCGACTCACGCTACAAGCTGATGGCGGTTATTTCATTTTTCTTTATGGCGCTTGGTTCTCTAATCGGATCCTTTGAGGAAGCTGTTCCTATGGTTCCTATTGTTGTTGCGCTTGCGCTTAGGCTCGGTTGGGACAGACTTACGGGAATTGCAATGAGCCTTCTTTCAATTGGTTGTGGCTTTGCTGCCGGAGTTTTCAATCCATTCACTATCGGTATTGCGCAAGAGCTTGCCGGACTTAAAATGTTCTCCGGAGCGTGGATCAGAGCAATAAACTTTGTATTAATCTATGTCCTGCTTCAGCTCTTCATGAGAATGCATGCAAAGAGAATCGAACAAAACGTAAGCGAAGAGGATGCAAAGACATTTTTCGCTGACAAGAAAAAAGATACCGGAGTTCTGCTGTTCGCAGTAATAATGGTTGTAGGCATTGTAATAGTAATGAGTTCTGCGTTTATTTCTGCTCTTCGCGATTATACATTTGTAATTGTTTCAGTCATGTTCCTGATTGCAGGCATTGTATCTTGTGTAGTCTCCGGCATGAAGAGAAAGGCGTTCGGAAGAGCCTTTGCAAACGGAGTTGTATCAATGCTGCCGGCCGTTCTCATGATACTCATGGCATCATCAATTAAATACACTCTGTCTACCGCAGGCGTATTAGACATACTTGTTTCCAAGCTCGCAGGATTTGCGTCAACAATGCCAAGATGGTTCGTAATACTGTTTATCTATCTTGTTGCTCTTCTGATGAACTTTGTAATTCCATCAGGCTCTGCAAAGGCAGTAATGCTGACACCTATTCTGATTGCAATTGCGTCACCGCTTAATATTTCATCACAGCTGGTTATTATTGCGTTTGCATTTGGAGACGGCTTCTCCAACACCTTCTACCCAACAAACCCTGCCCTGCTTATTTCGCTTGGGCTTGCGGATACAAGCTATTCGGACTGGGCGAAGTACTCCGGCAAATTCCAGCTTGCAAATTTAATTCTGACCTCGCTGCTTTTGCTGGCAGGTCTTGCGCTCGGAATAAAATAATGAGGATTAATCATGGATAAAACAGAAAAATATATAAGCAATCTCGGAAGAATGGTTAGACACGAAACCATTTCCGCGTACGATCAAACCGATCTGACAAAATACCGCGAATTTCATAAGCTGCTTGCAGAGCTTTTCCCTTCGCTTTGGAGCCGCCTTGATGTTGAAGAACACGAGGGAAGCCTTCTCATGAAATGGAAAGGTGAAAGTTCTGATCATCCGGTACTTTTCATGAATCACCACGATGTCGTTGATGCAGAAGGCATTTGGACACATCCGCCTTTTAGCGGTGAAGTATTTGACGGAAAGCTTTGGGGAAGAGGAACTCTTGATACCAAGGGCGGACTTTGGGGTATGCTTCAGGCAGCTGACGAGCTCGCAGAATCAGGCTTTGTGCCAAAGAACGATATTTGGTTTGAGTCATCATGCAATGAAGAAACAGAAGGTCTTGGAGCTTCCTATTTTTCGGAGGAGCTTTACAATAAGGGCATTCGTTTTGACTATGTTCTTGACGAGGGCGGCATGATTACATATGAGCCGATTTCCGGAGCAAAGGGAAGCTTTGCAATGATAGGAATGGGCGAAAAAGGAGCCTCTGATCTCAAGTTTACCGCGCACGGACTCGGAGGACATGGTTCCAGTCCGGAGCTTAACACTCCGCTTGTAAGACTTGGCAAGTTCATGGCTGAGGCCGATAAGGGCAAGGTTTTCGAAGCCGAGCTTGCGCCGGTTCTTTGCGAAATGCTGAGAAGGCTTGCTCCGTCATACTCCGGCGCCATGAAGTTTGTTTACGGACATCCGGAGCTGTTTAAGAGCGTGATCAGAAATACTATGGTCAAGATGGCGGGCACTGCCAGAGCGCTTGTACAGTCAACGGTTGCGTTCACAATCGCTGAAGGATCAAATGGCAGAAACGTTATTCCAACTGATGCTTATGTGTTTGGCAACATGAGGTCAAGCCATCACCAGGGCTTTAAGAAGAGTCTTGAAGCGATAAAAGCACTTGCGGATAAATACGATATTGAGACAACAGTTGTCGAGGCCGCTATTGACTCGAAGCTTGCAGATTATAATACGCAGGAATTCAAAATGATTGAGGCGGCAGTTGGACACGCATTTACAGATGTTACGCCTGTGCCTTATATCATGACAGGCTGCTCTGATGCGAGGTTCATGGGCAAGCTTTCGGATAACTGCTTCCACTTCGTGCCGTTCATCATTGACGCGCAGCAGCTCGAAAGCATACATGGCATTGACGAGAACGTGGACGTCACCACCCTCGCGCCGGCAGTCGAGTTTTATAAGTATTTGATGAGTAATAGGTAAAAGGAGAACTTTATGACTCTCAGCGAAAGTGTAGTGCAATTTCTGCAAAAATCATGTGAAGGTTTATTGTACGACCAAAGCATTGCTCAAAAAGAAACGACAGAAGGTAAGTACTATGGCCGGAGCATAAAGCCCAATCAAATCCCATACAACATGCAAAAGGATAACGACAGAAAGGCCTTCGTCCTTGCTCTGTCAAGGTTCCTTGACTCGGGATCTGCAAAGGACGCCTTTGATGTTTATTTCTGCTTTATTGAAATGTTCCTGACAGGATATGACAAGACTGTTACGATGATAAGTCTCCTGTCTGAATACGAGCAGAACACAAGCAATGTTGTAATGAAGCATCGTGACCATTACTCGCATTCCGTATACGTGTTTGCGCTTGGTCTTGCTTTTTATGAAAACAATTCCAACTACAGAAAAATCTATTCTGATTTCTATAAGCTTGCTGATGAAAAATCAGCGGCTCATCATTTCCTCAGGTATTGGGGAATGACATCTCTATTCCATGACATAGGTTATCCGTTCGAGCTTCCGTTTGAACAGGTTGCCGCTTATTTTGAAAT
>DCHA01000048.1:23388-29358 GCA_002315535.1 Firmicutes bacterium UBA1764
GAAGTTCTCAAGAAAAAAATTGCCGGAGTTTGCGGCCGTGATGCAATCTTTGAAACCACAGATGAATTCTTTGCGCATGCCGTTTCTGAGAGACTCGGAGAGACCTATGTTTTCTCAGAGAAGGCTATGTGCGAAATATTAAAGAACAAGCCATCTCATCCTGAAAAATACAATTGCTTTATGGATCATGCATATTTCAGCGCAACGGTTCTGCTGAAGAAATTGTTTGACGAGCTCGATCTTGAGATGACTCCGGCGGATATTGACGTATTAAGTGCAATACTGATGCACAACAGTCTGTATAAATTCAGCATTGCATTTTACAAGAATGCGAAACTCAACAATCCAATCAAATGCGAGCTTCATCCGTTGGCATATATGCTGATGCTTTGCGATGAGCTTCAGTGCTGGGATAGAACAGCCTATGGTCGCAATTCCAGAAGCAAGCTTTATCCTATGGACTGCGATTTTGATTTCACAGACAACAAGCTTAGCGCAGTATTTATCTATGATATAAAGGAAAACTACAAAGGCGACGCAATCAATGAAATGCTTGAGACAGACGGCAAAGATGGAGAATTCCTCGCGGAGATAAAGACAATAGTTGACGCCTCAATTCTCGGAATCAGAGTCAGTGCTCGCTGGGATGAACGCAGGCAGGGAAAGAAGAGAACCTATCTTTCAGACAGCGACTTCCTGCATCTGTACTATTTCGCAGTTGCATTAAGCGGCAGATGGAGCCTCGCAGGTGAGTGGAAAAATGCGCGCATTAGTGGACAGGAAAGAGAATTCATTAATCAGAACACCTCTAAATTTGTTGATGCGTTTAATGACCTATCAATCGAATACAAGATATCAAACATTAATCAGGCAAAGGCCTTTGACAGATACCTACATGAAATCGGTGCATTCTATTCTGACAGACCTGTTGATTTCCCTGAGCTTGAAAGCTTCACACTTGATGAGTGTCTAAAGATAGGGCCAATAGAGCACGAGAGATGGCTCCGAGAGCATATAGATATGGGCTGGGGCTACGAAAAGGGAATCTCCGGAGACGAAAGAGAGCTGAAGAGACTCCATGCGGACATGATTCCTGATGATATGCTTGGCGATGGATTAAGCTCGGAAAAAGTAAAGGCGCATTATGATATGCTTTCAAAGGCAGAGCAGGATAAGGATATTGAACCGATGAATGCTATGCTCGTTTTGCTGAAGCAATTTGATGGCGTCAGAATTTATCGCTTAAACTAAGAGATTTTCAGATGGATACAAAATACACCTTCGTCAGCTATGCGCATAAGGATAGGCGCAGGGTTGAGAAAGAACTGAAAAAGAGAGAGCAAGAGGGACGGGTTTTTTGGTATGACAAATCAATTGAATCCGGAGCCGATTGGTCCGAGGAAATTGCGACTAAGCTCGAAGGGGCTGAGTCTGTTTTGTATTTCCAATCTGATGCATCAAGAAAGAGCGACAACTGCAAGCGCGAGCTTGCATATGCAGAAAAGCTTGGGATACCTGTTGTGACGGTTAATATCGGAGGAGCTTTGGGGACTATTGTTGCGGCCATTCTTATGATTGGCGCTTTAGTTCTTTTGGCTTATATTATGTTCGCAAAGTATGTTCCAGTTGTTGTCGGCTTTAAGACTGCCGATGCTATTGAAAAGCTTGATGAATACGGTTACTCCGGCATTGTAAGATATGAGTACTCGGATGATTTTGATCTCGGAATTATTTCCAAGCAAAGCCTGACAGAAAAGGCCTTCCCAATAGTTCCTGTTTTTATCAGCCAGAGCCTTGGTCCTGAGGAGTCGCTAACTATTGCTCCTGATACCGTTGGTTCTTATGTGAGCGATGGAATTCAGATGCTTGTTGATGCTGGGCTTATGAAATTTACTCTCAGCGCAAAGAACCTCGACGGGAATGAGTTTGGGATCATTACTTATCAGACTGCTCCGGCAGGATATAAGATATCGACAAACAGCAATGTGGGACTTTATGTTGCGACTAATGAAGACCCGATTACATTTACATATAACGGACTCGAGATCACAATCCCTGCTGATGAAAGGGATTCTGTTGAAATAAATCTTGATGATAATACGGTAACTTTAATTGAGGGCTACAAGGAGCGCGACCTTACAAACGCTGTTACCTTCTACGCAAATAAGGATAATGACACCTTTGTTGAGGGCCAGAGCTTTGATGCTCCGGTAGTTATTACTGGAGATCACCTCGGCCATGTGTATTTCTTTAACTGCACCTTTAATGATGACGTGATTATTAAGACCGATACGCAGGCGGTAATTGTCGGGATAGAAGGAACATGTACGGTGAACGGAAATCTGTGCATTATAAATAATGTTATGAATACGGATGTGGAGACTACGCTTCCGAAATACTGGATAGAGGCTGATCTGCCTGTTGTAGTGGAGCATGGCTCCGGCACATGCTTTATGTTCTCAAAGGATGACTTTACATTTAACGGACAGCGCTGCAGCTTTAATAACTGCGAATATTTCATGGGAGAATCCGGCAAGGCAAGCACAATAGTCCCTGCTTCGGAATCTGAGAACGAAGCGTTAATGTATCTTGTTACGCAGCGCTGGGAAAGCGGGCAGCTGCTGACCACGCAGTACGTTTCTGATATAACTATTCCGGGAAGATAACTAGTCTATTAGACTGCCGTGCCTTCACAGGTTCGAGTCCTCTTGATAGTATCACCAATGAAAAATAGCACCACAAGGGTGCTATTTTTCATTGGTGCGGCTAAGAGGACTCGAACCTCCACGGTGTTGCCACAAGAACCTAAATCTTGCGCGTCTGCCAGTTCCGCCATAGCCGCGTGTTTAATTGACACGAGTAAGATTATAACATAAAACAATAAAAAAGAGAATGACAACGCATGCAAATTTGTCATTCTCTTATTATCAATTACAGCTTCATTTGTGGCTGTTCATTGCTTTTATCAAGATCGTCAATGATTTCAAAATCATCTGCAACAGGCTCATCCTCAATAACCTCGAAATCAAAGTCGGCTTCCTGTTTCTTTAGGAATGATTCGTACTCCTGCTTAACCTTCGGATTCTTAGTAAAGTAAGTTTTAAAGCCTTGCTGTGCCTTGAGCGTCTCTTCCTTGGTCGGACCGAAGCTTGCCTTTTTATCATTAAGCGATTCCAGGTGAGTATCAACGTCGTTGATTATGATATTCATAATCGCATACTTATTGTTAACAGGTGGCGTAATTACATCGCCTCCGGAAACAAGATTTACAAAGCTGTACGCACCAATCATTCTCTGGAACGATCTCTCATTATGAATCTTGCCCTTACTTGCCTTAACCATCATCTGCTCGAACTTGTAATCAAGATACTCGTTGGTCAGATTTGAGGCGTCAAGTAAATCCTTTGCGATCGTCTTTGCCTGTTCTTCAGTCATAGGCTTTGGTTCTGCATTTGGATCATTCTTGTCCGGATGCACAAGGCTCTGGAGGCTCTTGTTAATTGCCTCGATCTTGTCGTGCATAGCATTATATTTGCCGGAGTTTTGCCATGAGAAGAATCTGCTTGTTGCATCAAGATTGCTGTATACCGTCTTAATTTTATTAGCGATTTCGAGATAGCCCTTGCCATCAGAGCCCATGAGGCGGTTATGAATATCAGTTAGCTGCTCGGCTTCGCGCTGAAGTTTGTTGATAAACCCATTTCCGCTTACAAGCGGTTCACCATTGTCATCAAGATCAACTATATCATACTCTTCATTCGCCTTCTTTTCTTCAACTATCTCCGGCTGGTCGTCAATGATCTCAATATCGTTAGCATCTTGAACTTTATTTTCTACTATCTGTTCAGCCTCAGGTTCTTGTTGGTTTTCCAGAACTGAGTCCGCTTCAACCACTTCGCCATCATGAAGTATTGGATTCTTCATATTAAGAATCTTTGCATTCTTATCTATTGCTTCCTGGTACGACTGCAAATTATTTAATTCACTTTCAGAAAGATCTTTACCCAAAGCGAGTTTTCTGTCGATAATGATTTTTTTGGCAAGAGCCTGCTTTATTTCAACCTTTGCCTGCATGTTAATCTTGTATTCCTGATATCTTGCATCGTATTGCGAATTGAACTGCTCCGGGTCAGCTTTTTCGATTTCATTTAGAGGCAATACGGAATAATCATGGAAGCCTTTCTGCATGTCTTCAAATTCTTTTTTCTTTTCCGGAGAAAGACCATCTATGGTACCGAAATAGTACATAAAATCTCTAATTTCCAGATTGAAGCATCCCATATTCTCTCGACCAACATTCATGCTGCCGCTGATCATATCCCCAAGAACCTTGGTATCGCTTTGAGTGGTAAGCGCTCCGGCCTTATCATAATTCGGAGTAAAAATTGCATAAGGATCGCGAAGCTGCACAAAATACTTTCCATCCTTTTCAAAGAGCTTTGTTATTGAATAAGCATGCCCCGGTCTAATTCCTTTGTCCTTTATTTCCTGACTATGAAATGCGTGCCTCGTGTCTGTTCCGCATGTCAAAGAAGATTTCTCGTCATTTACGCTCTTCTTAAAGAAATCAAACATCTGTTTCTCTTCAGGCAGATAAAAATCAGGCTTGGCCATCCATTTCCCATTTTGATCCCTGTCATTGAAACGTTCCCCTATTACACCGAACTTGCTCATCACCCTTTCGGCAGGCTTTCCGGTAAATCTTTCTAAAAATACATAGCTCTTGCCCAGGTTGATATTGCCCATGTCGCCCTTTTGATTTTCTACGGGCTGATGACGACGTGTGTATTCGGAATATGCCTTTTCCATCATCTGCACCCAGAGGGATGATGAAGCATAGTAATTATTCCCGAATAAATCCTGGTTAACAGTCTTATTAACCCTGATATACTCCGGCACGTATTCATTCTGATTATTCTTTGTGAAGAACCTGACGCTTACTGTTCCATCGGCATTATCACGCATTGAATTCTTGATAAAGTCGGGATCCTCTCTTGCAATATTGCAAAGCTGAGCCATCATGAAACAGTCCATTAGACCTACACCCTGCTTAATATCATTAGGGCTCGGGTCGTGCGGGAACAGCGCCTTTTCTGACCTTTGCCATGAGCCAAGCATTTGTCCAGGCACGGAATGTCCCATGAAAGTTTTGTCTGGATCCGGAGTAATCGGCAGCTCATCATCAACTTTGAGATTTCCAAAAATCTTTTGTCCTAAAGAATTTGCCAGATTATCTATTGTATTTAATTTATCTTCGACCTCTTTGATTTTTTTAGCATTCTTTGTGATGTTCTTCTTTAAAGCTTTTAAATTCTTTTCAAATTGTTCGCGTGCCTCAAGAGATCTCAACATAACCATTTTAAGTCCGTTATGCTGCGCGTCATGCGTAGGGGCAGTAATGTAATCCTTTATTGCAAAAAGCGTATTGGAAATATATTTATCACTCTGATATTTCGCGTAAAGAGCTTCCGCCATATTTGCCAGAGATAAGAAATAATCCCTGTTCTTTTTATCGCCTTCATTAATAAAATTCTCCGCAGGATTAATCTCTCCATAGCCGGAGTGTATTTTTTCACCAACTTCAAAATCAAGCTCCTGGCCCTTTGGGTCATCTTCAAAAATATGTGCAACGCGGCAACCAGGTGTATAACCAAATTTAATTGGATAGGTTTTAAACAGTTTTTTAGGTGGCATGATATTTCTCCTTAGTAATACAAGCTTATTACAATATAATACTACACTACAAAGCGTTTCACATCTGTTTGTAAAAAAATTAAGGATAAGCCGACTCAAAAAGAAAAAATTTTGCGCACCGCCAGGCCATCGCAAACGCTAAACCGCACGAAGCCCGAGCCTGTGAGGGCTGAGCAGGTTTAAAAGTGTGGCCGCGGGTGCACTAAATTTTTTCAAAAAGAGTCGGCTTATCCCAAAGATGTTTAAGACAAGAAAAAACACAGTTCAGATGAACTG
>DCHA01000040.1:0-800 GCA_002315535.1 Firmicutes bacterium UBA1764
CTTTCAGAAGAAGAAATCAAGAAAATCAATAATGACATTTTCCCTTATTATGTTCACAGAAATATGCGTGAATATGTAAGAGATAACTATAACGAACCGATTTGCCAGCAGCTTGACGAGCGCTGGGCCGCAACCTTCCTTTGGAAGACAGTAGCTCTTTCACATACTATTCTTGACTATCCAAAGCTTCTGAGACTAGGCCTTACGGGCATCATAGAAGAGACAAGAAAAGAGATGGAAGGTGCAACAGAAGAAAAGAAGCAGTACTGCCAGGCAGTTATCGATTGCTATGAGGGCGTAATCAGCTACGCGAGAAATCTCGTCGCTCAGGCAAGAAAGGAAGCCGATGCCGAAGCAGACCCTGTTAGAAAGGCTGAACTCGAGGTAATCGCAAAAGCAGTTGAGCATTCTCCGGAATTCCCTGCAACAAATCTCGAGGAAGCAATTCACGCAGTATGGATTCACTGGATTGCTGTACACATGGAAAGCACTAATGCAGGATTCTCTCTTGGCCGTATGGATCAGTGGCTGCAGCCTTATTTCGAAAAGGATATGGCAGAGCTTAAGACAAAAGAGGAGCGCGATGCATATATCAAGCATGCTATCGAGCTTATCGGATGCTTCTATATCAATTGCCAGGATCACCTGCCTCTTACTCCGGACATCGGAAATTATCTGTTTGGCGGCAGCTCATCCGACCAGGCTATTACACTTGGTGGTATCACTCCTGAGGGCGAGGATGCTGTTAATGATATGACCTATGTATTCCTGAAGGTTACTGAAATGCTCAGCATGAGAGA
>DCHA01000040.1:850-1795 GCA_002315535.1 Firmicutes bacterium UBA1764
TAACAATGAAAAGAACAGCGAGACCTACTTAAAGCGTCTTTGCGAAGTAAATGTAAACACGACGGCAACCCCGTCTATTCATAATGATACAGCTGTAATGGAGTCCCTGCGTGCTCACCACTATGAGCTCGAGGATCTCAGAGACTGGGCAGCAACAGGCTGCGTTGAGCCGACTATTTCCGGCAAGCATCTTGGACACACTAACTGCATGATGTTCAGTATGGTTGCGCCGTTTGAAATGGCAATGTTTAACGGCTATCATCCACTTATGCGCTGGCATCTTGGACCAAAGACCGGAGCAGCAGCTGACTTCAAGAGCTTTGATGATTTCTTTAATGCATACAAGACTCAGCTTGAGTTTATGGCAGGGCTTGCTTGCCAGTATAACAATTACCTCGGCGAGGCTCATGCGGTTCTAAGACCGACTCCTCTTATGTCTGCTATGATTGATGGCTGCGTAAAGAAGGGTATTGACTGCACAGCCGGAGGCGCTAAGTACAACTCATCCGGCACAGCCTGCATAGGTCTTGCGGACGTTGTTGACTCGCTCATGGCAATTAAGACACTTGTATACGACAGAAAAGAATATACATTAGAGCAGATGTTTGATGCGGTAAAAAAGAACTTCGAAGGCGAAGAAATAATGCGCCAGAAGATTTTGACCGAGGTTCCTCGCTTTGGATCAGACAGCGAAGAAGCTGTTGAGATGGCTAACAGAGTTACGAAGTTTACCAGGGATTTCTTCTGGTCTCAGAAAAACTACAGAGGCGGTCATTATACGACAGGCTGGTGGTCAATGTCCAACCATGTTGCCTTCGGCACTCTTGCCGGAGCACTCCCTTCAGGAAGACTTTCCGGACTGCCGTTTACTCCGGGACTTACTCCGGAGGCAAATGCATCAAAGAGCCTTCTTGACAACATAAAGGATGTTTGCAAGCTCGATCC
>DCHA01000040.1:1918-3167 GCA_002315535.1 Firmicutes bacterium UBA1764
GGCGGAATGCAGATGCAGTTTAACGTTGTATCTTCTGCAACAATGAGAGCCGCAATGGCAAACCCGGATGCATATAGAGACCTTATGGTACGAATCTCCGGCTATAATGCTTACTTTGTTGAGCTAAATAAAGAGCTCCAGCTCGAGCTTATCAGAAGAGCAGATTACGGAATGTAACACTCAGAAAACCCCGCGGTCATCGCGGGGTTTTTAGTTTATTTTCAGCTTTTTTATGTATATTCATAACGATATTATGCTAACGATAGCCATTTGTAATAACAGATAACTACTATTATATGATAGAATAACTATATATAAGGAGTACTTAACAATGGAGAAAATTAAAATATTTATTGATGGCAAAGAGATTGAAGCTCTTGAGGGACAAAGCGTTCTTCAGGCTGCTCTTGATGCAGACTATTACATTCCGCATTTATGTTCTCATCCTGATCTTCCTGCTCAGGGTGGATGCCATATGTGCGTTTGCAAGATTAATGGCTCGGACGAAAGTGTATGTGCCTGTGAGACAATGGTAGAGGATGGCATGAAGGTTGTGTCCAGATCTGAGGATCTGAACAAGGAAAGATGCCTCTCCCTTGAGCTTATGCTTGCGGGACACCCTCATGATTGCACAAGCTGCAAGCGCTTCGGCAAATGCGAGCTTCAGGCTATGATGCAGTATCTTGGTATTGCACATGCACGTCTTAAATCGGTTCATAAGGAAGCAACAAAGATCAACACCAACAATCCTATTATCGTTCGCGAGATGGAGCGATGCATTCAGTGCGGTCGCTGCGTTCGCGTATGCAAGGAAGTACGTGGCGTTGGTATTTTGCAATATAACAAAAAAGGCAGTGAAAGCTATATCAGTACGGAAAATGATCTTCCTCTTGGAGATGCCGGCTGCCGTTTCTGCTCTGCCTGCGTAGAGGTTTGCCCGACAGGGGCTTTGGTTGATGCTGATGGATTATTCCGCGAGGATCTTCCAAAGGCTGAGGCTCTGGTTCCTTGCAGCGCAGAATGCCCTGCAAATACCGACATCCCATCATATATCAGATTTGTCGCTGAAGAAAAATATTCAGAGGCTGCCGGCGTAGTACGTGAAAAGATTCCATTCCCTCATGCTTTGGGCTTGGTTTGCAACCACGCATGCGAGCTTGGATGCAAGCACAATGCTCTGGCAGATTCAATTTCAATCAGAGCAATTAAGCGCTATGCCGCTGAACATGATAAAGAGCAGGTTTGGAAG
>DCHA01000040.1:3247-4728 GCA_002315535.1 Firmicutes bacterium UBA1764
CTTACTGCAGCATATGACCTTAACCGCAAGGGCTATGATGTTACAGTATTTGAAAGAAACAAGCTTCCAGGCGGAATGATGACTGCCGGAATGCCTGAATACAGAATTCCAACTGATGCTGTTATGGCAGAAATCAAGGTTCTCGAAGAGGCCGGAGTTAAGATCGTTTGCAATAGCGACATAAAGTCCGCCGCAGATCTCAAGAAGGATTATGATGCAGTTCTTGTTGCAGTAGGTGCAGCAAAGGGAAAGAAACTCATGAACCTTCCGGGACATGATGCAAAGGGCGTATATTCAGCTCTGGAATTCCTGAAGAAAAACAGACTTGGTGAAGAGATTGAGCTTGGCGATACTGTTAACGTAATTGGCGGCGGCGACGTTGCCTTTGACTGCGCAGGCAGCGCTGCAAGACTTGGCAAGAAAGTTAACGTAATCTGTCTTGAAGAGGGTGCATGTAAAGCCTCTGCAGAAGAAAGAGACGATGCAGTTGCTCAGGGCGCAGTAATCTACGGCTCACACAGTAATGAAGAAATAATCGTTGAGAATGGCAAGGTTACAGGCCTTCGCGTTCACAAAATCAAGGGCTTCTCATTTGCTCCGGGAACAGGCGCACTGATTGAGGATCCTATTCCTGACTCAAGCTATGTAATCCCTTGCGACAATATCATCTTTGCCGCAGGACAGGCTTCTGATCTTACATCAGACTTCGGTATCGAGCTTAACAAGTTCGGATATCCGGTTGATCCGGCAACAGGTAAGAGTGGACTTCGCACAAGCCTTGCCGGAGTATACACAGCAGGTGATATAGTAACCGGAACTAAGTTTGTAATCAGCGCTGTTGCTATGGGCCATGAGGCTGCAAGCCTTATTGACAAGGACTTCGGCGGAGATGGTAATACAGACTTTACTCTGATTAAGCGAGACGCCAATCCTTGCATAGGCCAAATTGATGGCTTCTGCAAGCTTGGTAAAGAAACAGAAAATATGGTAGCTGAGGCAAAGAGATGCCTGCAGTGTGATCTTAGAAAGCAGCTGACCAGAGTAAAGCTTTGGACAGAATACAGCGATAATTAGAGGAGGGAGAAAGAAATGAATTGCAAGTTTAATGTTAATTTAATTCCGGATAAGTCCGAAATCTCACCTCTTCCTGCAGGTGTTTGCCCTGTAGATTGGGCTCTTAAATGCGTGAAAATCGCAGGCGAAAGCAACTGCGGAAAATCAGTATTTTGCCGTGATGGTATGATCCAGCTTGAAGCAATAATTACTGATATTTGCACAGGGAATGGATCTGCAGAGGATTTAGCTCTGGCAGAAGAAATTGCCAAGGCTGCGGCAAAAGCCAAGGACTGCGAAATCGCAGCTAAGGCCGGAGAAAATGTATTATTCTCTATAGAAAATTATCGTGATGAGTGGGAAGCACATGCAAGCAGACATCGCTGCAAGGCAATGATTTGCTACAAGAAGGAAGGCCCAAAGCGCAT
>DCHA01000015.1:0-2838 GCA_002315535.1 Firmicutes bacterium UBA1764
AAAAGTCAATTTTGATAAAAACAAACCAATTCTAACAATAGTAAACGATCAAAAATCTGAAAGTCTATTATGCTTCAAAGCAATTATTGAAGCATATCGTTCTAAATCAGGTGAATCCTGCGGGTGCTCTATAGAAGAATTCCCTCAATATAAGAAACATTTTCAAAGACAGAAGGAGGCATATTTTGCTGCTGAGGCAGTACGGCATGCTGCAAGAGATTCTTTATTTGATGAAGAGAATTCATTCGACGATTTGCTAGATGAGAGTTATGAGGGTGTAATTGAAATCTGGGAACGGAGCTATGCAGATGGATTTGATAGAATGGAGGCTGTATTATCGCAAGCTGTTCAAATCAGTATGGAATCAAATCTGATTTCAAGAGAAACAGCATGGATTACAACCAGAGTAAAAAAGGGGTTATGTCATATTCTTGTTAACGACGGAAGAATTGAGGGATGGGTCTATGATGAAAATATTTAATTCTACTTTTGAGACATCAATCAGGGTGCTTATCCTTCTTGATCAGATAAATCTTCCAATAAATCATGAGCGGATCGTCTATTATGATTTGTTGGCTTGCTTTGCAAAAGATTTTGGAATCACCGGGCACAACCTTCACGGGGAAGATCACACAGAATCAGCTGAATTGCCAGCAAGAAGAATACGCATAAAAAATGCATTGAGGAGACTGGCTCTGGCAGGTTACATATTGCCTCAAAAGGACAATGTGTTTTTTTACACCATTTCCGAAAAAGGAAGGCAGTATGTGAAAGAACTTAGCTCTGACTATGCAGGTAAATATGCCGCGACGGTTGACCGTATTCATGCACGATATTCAACAAAAAATAATTCTGACCTGATAAAAATGATTTGCGCAAGAGACATGGAGGTCTTCTGATGAATGGGTTTTATATAAAAAGAATCACAGCGACAGGAATCCGAGTTCCTGACTCTGTGATTGAACTAAAAGATGGGGTGAATATTATTTGTGGACCATCCGATACTGGCAAAACTTATGTTATACGATGTATTGATTATCTTTTCGGATCCGATTTACTTCCAATAGCTGAAGGGCAGGGATATGATACTATAAAGCTTACTATAGAATGCAGATCCGGGGAAAGTTTTAATATTTCTCGAAAGCTTGGTGAAAAAAAGGTCACCATAACAGAGAGTAATGTATACACAGCAAAAGATGGGGAATACAGATTATCATCAGAAGCTTTTAAAAAATTATACTTATCTCTAATCGGTATTGGTGATGCCGTTACGCTTGTGAAAAAGCAGGATTACACTAAGACTCAGGAGTTAACCTGGCGAACGTTGGAACCGATGTTCTTTATTCACGAAGAATATATCTTTCGGAGCGACTCAATTGTCACATCACCGAGATTCAATAACATAACGGCTGCTCTGTCAGCCTTAAAGTATCTTTACGATGGAAAGCAAACAGTAATCCCTGAGGTGGGTGATAAGATAGGTGCCGAGACGAGCAAGAAAGCCGTCTTAGCATACATTTCCGGCAGACTTCAGACTTTAAAGGATGAAAAGAAGAACTTAGAAACAGCCATCTCCGATTTTGGGGAGATGGACACAGATAAACTGATATCACAGCAGTCGACAGAATTAGAAGCTGTAGTTCAGGAAATGGAATCACTAGGAAGTGAAAGCACAAAATTACTTCAGAAGAAAATTGCACTAGATGATGCATTGAAGGAATTGCAGTACCTACAAGAGCGCTATTCTGCTCTGGCATCAGGATACCGAGCGGACATTAAACGCTTGCAGTTTATTATTGACGCTGAAGAAAAGCATCCCAAAGATGCACAAAATGCTAAGTGTCCATTTTGTTCAAGTTCTATCCAACTGAAGCAACACAGGAGTCTTGCAGTGGCCGCCAGTAATGAAACGATCAATATACAGAAACAGCTGTCAGAATTAGAAGTATTAATCAAGGATAACGAAGTATCGATTAAGAAATTGGAAGAAGAATTATCAGAGCTGGAAGCACAACACCATACTCTGCAGGAAAAAATCACTTCAGAATGCCAACCGCATTTATCTGAACTCCGCAAAAGTATTCGCAATTTGGAAAAGTTCCAGCAAATGAAGGCACGACTGACTTATATAAAAGAACTTGCTGAGGGTATGGATTTGGATATGAAGGTAATTGAAACCGGGGAGGAATTGCCGATTTCATATGATGCCAAGACAGAGCTTGGGCATCAATTCTATGACTTGCTGGATAACTATATTTCGGATATGCTGAACATGTGTAACTACGATTCGTTCTTAACAGCCCATCTGAATAAGGCAGATTTTGATATCATTGTAGACGGCAAAAAAAAGAAAAACCATGGCAAAGGATATAGAGCATTTCTTAATACAGTACTGGCCTATTGCATACAGAAATTATTGTCTACCACTGGGGTTTATTCTCCAGGCTTGCTGATTCTTGATTCTCCGGTTTTGTCTTTGAAGGAGAAGGATGAGCAAACCTCTTCTGTTATGAAAGAGGGACTTTTTAAGTGCCTTATTCAGACAGATTTCCCATGTCAGATTATTATTGCCGAAAATGATATTCCGGATATTGACTATGGAGACACTAACTTAATCTATTTCACAAAAGATGATTCTAATGGCAGATATGGATTCCTGAGAGGAGTATAAAATGGTAGCAAGCATTAGTTATAAAAAACTTTGGAAACTCTTGATAGACAGAGATATGAACAAGCAGGATTTACGAAAATTGACCGGATTAAGTTCTTCATCAATTGCAAAACTCGGAAAAAACGAAAGCGTAACAACGGCAGTTCTTTTGAATATTTGTGACAAAC
>DCHA01000015.1:2919-8312 GCA_002315535.1 Firmicutes bacterium UBA1764
AGGCACCCTGTTATTGAGCGGTTACTTTAAATTTCAACTAACCGCCCTTTTACGGTTCTCTTTTTTAAAAGTGTATAAATTGCATATTGTTTGCAAATAAACTGTATTATATACAAATTATTCACAAAATACGCTTGATTATGCATTTATATACGATATAATATGACCATAATAATTGCTTGGACCAGAATATTAATTAGCATAAAAGGAGATCTGCCATGAAGAAGTTACTATCAATCATCTTAATTTTTACACTTCTGTTTACACTTGCATCCTGCGGAGAGAAAAAACAGGATAATGCTGCAGCATCAAAGCTGGACGCAATCAAGGCAAAAGGAAAGCTTATCGTGGCAACGGATGCTGCATGGGCACCATTTGAATATATAGGCAAGGATGGAGAAATTACCGGTTCGGATATGGAAATCGGAAAGTATATCGCCGAAAATCTCGGTGTTGAATGCGAATTCATCAATGTAGCTTTTGATTCTCTTTCAACATACCTTGCAAACGATGAATGCGATCTTGCCATTGCAGCCATGACAATTACCGAAGAACGTGCCGAAACAGTTGCATTCAGTAATCCTTATACAGTTGCATGTCAATATATCATAGTTCCGGAAAGCGACAATCAAACATCAACCATAGAGGATCTTGCAGGAAAGAAGATAGGTGTTCATCTCGGAACAACAGGTGACTTCCTTGTAAGTGATGAAATCGCAGCCGGCTGCCTTGCAGATACAGGTGCAGAAGTAAAGCAGTATAAGTTCCTTACAGATGCCTGTCTGGCAATGAATAATAATGAGCTCGAGGGCATAGTTTGCGACACTCTTCTTGCAAAGAATCTTGTTGCAACAAACGAAGGCCTGAAGTGCTTTGAATTAGTTTACGAAGACGGAACAAAGACTGACGAGATGTACGGAATAGCAATGGCAAAGGGTGATGACGAATTTGTCAATCAGATCAATGAAATAATAGATCCCATAATCAAGGACGGAACAATAGACGGATGGATTCTTATCCACACCGATCTTGCGGCAGAAATCAACTGATAATACAAAACAGGTGAACCAATGCTCGAGACAATAAAAAAGGAATTTATCAAAACATTCATCAGGGATGCCAGATGGAAAATTTTTACCCAGGGATTTAAAAATACACTGATCATAACCGTTGCGGCTGTTATGATCGGTATCATTCTCGGCATAGCAATCTCTTTGGTACATGCAGTAAGCAAGGAAATGCGCAGCAGCGGCAACAAGACAATATGGGGAAGAGTCCTGATGGTACTCGATTCGCTGAACGAATTCTATGTATCGGTTATAAGAGGCACTCCTCTTGCTATCCAGCTTACCATCATGGCATTCATAATAATGACAGGAGTGGAAAATAAAATTCTTGTCTGCTGTGTGGCATTCGGACTTAACTCTGCCGCCTATGTATCGGAAGTAATTCGCGGAGGCATAGAAGCAGTTGACAAGGGTCAGACGGAGGCAGGGCGGTCTTTGGGTTTATCTTCAACCACAACTCTTACGGAAATTGTGCTTCCTCAAGCTTTCAGGAGTATATTGCCTGCATTGTGCAACGAATTTATTGCCGTGCTTAAGGAAACCTCCATTGTGGGACTGATATCTGTTGTAGATCTGACAAGAGCCAGTGATCTGGTAAGAAGCAGAACGTTATCGCCGTACTTCCCTCTTATCAGTGTTGCAATTGTGTACTACATTCTGGTACTTATACTTTCCACACAGGTCAAAAGACTTGAGAAAAACATGAAGAATAAATACGGCGGAATATAACAGGAGGAAAAAATGTTTAAACATACAATAGTTCGTACGCCTTGCCAAAAGGTTTGTGATGGTATTACTTCTGCACCGGAGCTGGGTCAGCCCATATATGAAAAGGCTCTCAAGCAGCACGAAACATATATTGAAGCATTAAAGAAAACGGGAGTTGATGTACTTGTGCTTCCGCCGTTGGAAGATTTTCCTGATTCATGCTTTATGGAAGATGTTGCCGTAGTGGCCGGCGAATGTGCCATAGTAACAAATCCAGGTGCTGCTTCCCGCAACAAGGAAGCAGACTATGTGGAAGAAGCCTTGCTTAAGTTTTACAATAAAAAGGATATAGGGCACATTGTTTCGCCCGGAACCCTTGAAGGCGGCGATGTAATGAAATGCGGAGATACTTTCTATATAGGTCTTTCTGCGAGAACAAATAAGGAAGGCATTGACCAGTTTGCTGCCTTTTTTGCACAGTACGGCTACAAGACGATTGCTGTTCCTCTTGAAAAAGTACTCCATTTAAAAACCGGGGTAAACTATCTGGAAAACAATAAAATGCTTGTTTCCGGAGAATTTATTGATGACCCGGCATTCGCAGAATACGAGAAGCTGATTGTGCCGGAAGCAGAAGCCTACGGAGCAAACTGTATCTGGATGAACGGAACTGTCATAATTCCCATGGGTTATCCGACAGTAAAAGCCCAGATTGAAAAAGCCGGTTATCCGATTATAGAAGTGGACACCTCCGAATTCAGAAAAATTGACGGAGGCCTGAGCTGCCTTTCCTTAAGATTCTGATACAGTAATTTAAACCGAAAACCATGTGGGAAGCATGGCTTCCGGCTGCAGCAGAGTTTTTTTACCTCAGTCGCACAGATCTGCTGTCCGGAAACGAATTGCCTTGGAAAGCTCGGAAAGGGAGGTCTCGACCTGGAAGCCGATTTTCCCCGCACTGAAAATTATGCTCGTCTGACTTTCTGCGCTTATATCAATAGTGGTTGTAAAAAACTTCTTCATACCTACAGGTGAGCATCCTCCGTGGATGTAGCCTGTAAGTGGGAGAAGCTCCTTTTGTGCAATCATTTCAATGTTCTTTTCTCCCACTGCGGAGGCGGCTTTTTTCAGGTTAAGTTCCCTTGCAACCGGTATTACAAATACATAGTGCTCCCTGCTCTTGCCCACGGTAACGAGTGTCTTGAAAACCTTTGCCGGGTCCTGTCCCATTTGAGCGGCAACCTCAACGCCGCTTATTCCCATCTCCGGGTCATATGTATAGCTGTTGTACTGCGCTTTTTTCTGTTCAAGAAGCCGCATTACATTCGTCTTTTCAATTTGATTTTTCATATTGCTGCCTATGCCATATCCATAAGAACCGGGTTTTCTACGCCCGGAAGTGTTTTAAGCTTTTCTATCAGCATGGGAATATCCGTTTTCAGCTCGCTGACATCGATGGATACCATGACGCTTACATGTCCCGAAATCGGCGGAATCTGGCTTATGGTGACTATATTTGCGCCTTCCTCACCCATGAAGCTCAGGACCCGCCCCAGTGTTCCGCGTTCATGGTTCATACGCATGGAGATTACCACGGTTCGGAAATCCTGTCCCTTCTTTACTCTGAAAACCTTGTCCTTATACTTGTAATATGTACTTCTTGATATTCCGCAGCGCTTTGCTGCCTCGCTCACTTCCTTGACTGCTCCTGTTTTGAGCAAATCTCTTGCCATCAGAACCCTTTCGATGTAGTCGGGAAGTATACTGCTGCTTACTATATAGTACTCATCGGTCATGCCGGTTTCTCCCTGTTCCATTATTTGTATAAATATACTTGCATAAGTATTATCTCTATGGTATATTGTTCGCGTGGAAAAATCAAGTGTATTCCGTCTGCGGACACTATAATATTTATTGACCGCGATACTAAAACGGATGCATGCCCATTGAATTGACTGAAATAAGCTATTCGGGTATAATTAAGTGTTTTTAACTCGGAGGAAATTTATGAAAATTCTAACGGCACTTTCCGGTATTCTCCTGGCGCTTGGCGGAGGTTTCTGCTATATGTACCAGGCATATGCGTTTTCATCGCTGGCATTTGTAATGGGTGTAATAATGTTTCTTGCAGGTATTCTGTGTATTGCAGCGTACCTTGTTTCAGGAAAAGCACAGAGGCTCCCGGATACGATGCTTGTTGAAAGCATTGTAACAATCCTCTTCGGATTCGCGGTATTAAATAACCAGGTTAACGATACAATGGTATCCATCTTTTTCGGAGCATGGCTTACGCTTGCAGGGGCTTCAAGGCTTTCCCAGAGTGTTGCAATCAGCCGCTATAATCCGAAGGAATGGGTAAGGGTACTGCCTCTTGCGGCAATATGCACTCTGCTGGGAACCATTATGATGATGCCCACATTGGTATCCACCATAAACGCTCTTATTCTTGTGGGAGCAGCCTTCATTCTCGACGGACTTTCACAGCTTATATACTCGATGTATATGCAGGACAGCACAGATCATGAACGGGCAATAGAGGCGGCATCCAGAGCGCAGGCAAAGCTGGAAGCTGCAAAGGAAAAGAATGCACAGCAGCAGAAGCTGCGCAGCATGGACGAAGCCGAGCGTCAGGCAGCACTTGCACAGGAACGGGAAAAGAAGCGCGAGGCCAAGGACAGGGCAAAGGAAGCAAAGCGTATCGCAAAGGAAGAACGCAGGAACGCAAGGAGAGATCTGGAAAAGACTCTGGAGCTTACAGAGGAAGAGGTTGCGGATATCGTACGGCTTACCGATAGTGAGTTCACGGAGCCGGAGGAAGCTCCTGCTCCCGAACAGAGCATGTATCCTACCTTCAGAAAGCCTACAGACATTCCCTCACTCAGAGCTGCGTCCGTAATTCCGGAGGAAGAACAGGAAGCTGAGAAGAAGCCGGATGTAAGCTTTACAGCCATCAACCTGGCTGAAATAGAAGAAAGTACACCGGAGGTCAGCTTCGAAGCAGTGGTGCTTCCGGATATTGAGCTTAAAAGCTCCGACCGGGATCCTGTTGACCGGGGTCAGATTATGAAGGAAATAAACAGGGAGCTAAAGCCGGAGGAGGCCGCAACATATACACCGCTCAGTCTGGAGGAGCTGGTTGCGGAGCCTATGAAGACGCATACAAATCAGGAAGCCGATAACACACGCTTCACCAACACTTTTGTCTTTAATTGGGATGATGATAGCCCATTGAAGGATATATAAATAGGAGGTTTTTAACATGAAAAAGATTTTAGCCATAATAATGGCACTTGCAATGGTATTTTGCCTCGCTGCATGCGGCAGCAAGACAGAAGCACCCGCGCAGGCTGCAAATGACGGCGCAAAGGTTGTAAAGATTGGTATCTACGAACCCCAGACCGGAGACAACGGTGCAGGCGGAAAGCAGGAAATCCTCGGAATCCAGTACGCAAACTCAGTACAGCCCACAGTAGAAATAGGCGGAGAAGAATATCAGGTTGAACTCGTTATCGCTGACAATGAGTCCTCCAACGACAAGGCTGTTTCCGCAGCTACAAAGCTCATCTCCGAAGGATGCTCTGTTATCGTAGGCTCCTACGGTTCCGGCGTTTCCATGGC
>DCHA01000042.1:0-1973 GCA_002315535.1 Firmicutes bacterium UBA1764
GTAATTACGCCGAGACAGGCATATGCCGGAGATAAAACAAGAATTAAGTGGGAAGAATGCGTTGGAAGAGTAATGGCTGAATATATTGCTCCTTATCCACCGGGGATTCCTCTTATATATCAGGGCGAGCGCATGTCCCAGGAGGTTTGGGATTATGTGAATGACATTAAGCGTCGCAAAGGCCACATTCACGGGCCATCTGATGCCAGCATTGATACAATATTAGTTATCGAAGAATAGTAGGAAAAAGAAAGGAGAATAAGATATGGAACTTTTCAACACCATCAATGGTGCAGTAAATGATTTTGTATGGGGCGTTCCGGCTATCATACTTATCATGGGCGTTGGTCTTTATCTTACAATCAGACTCAAGGGTGTCCAATTCAGACAGTGGGGCTTCCTTATTAAGAATACCTATGTCAAGGCCTTTAAGCAGGCAAAGCAGGATGATGCAAGCACTGAAAAAGAAGGCGAAATCACATCCTTCCAGGCCGCAATGGCATCAGTCTCAGCTGTAGTTGGCTCAGGTAATGTTGCCGGAGTTGCCACTGCTATTGTTGCCGGAGGCCCGGGTGCACTATTTTGGATGATAGTTGCCGCTATCGTAGGTATGGCAACCAAGTTCGCTGAAATCGGTCTTGGTATTAAGTACCGTGAAAAGGCTGCTGACGGCACAATGCTTTCAGGTCCTATGTACTATGTTTCAAAAGGACTTCACGCTCCATGGCTTGGAAAGATCGTATCAGTTCTTTTCTTATTCTTTAGTATAGTAATTTCTGCCGTAGTTGATACTAACTCAATTGCGCTTGCCTTTAACGAGGAATTCGGAATTCCTCCTATTGCAGTAGGTATTGTTCTTGCTGCTGTTACAGGAGTCATCATTTTCGGTGGTATTAAGAGAATCGGTGAAGTATGCGGAATTCTTTCCCCATTCATGGCCGGAGCATACCTGTTCTTTGGTTTGTTGATAATCGTTCTTCATATCGCTGAGCTTCCTGCTGCAATCGGCATCATCGTAAAGTCGGCATTTAATCCTCAGGCAGCACTTGGCGGTGCAGCAGGTATCACAATTACCACTGCAATGAGCAAGGGTATGGCAAGAGGCATCTTCTCTAATGAGGCAGGCGTAGGTTCTGCCGCTGTTACACACGGAGCTGCAACAGTTGCTTCTCCGGGCGAACAGGCAATCTGGGGACCTCTTGAAGTATTTGTTGATACCATTGTTGTATGCACAATTTCAGGCCTTGCAGTTGTTCTTTCAGGTCTTTGGAGTACAGGAGATCTCGACGGATCAGCTCTTACCATGGCAGCATTCAGGACCCTTCTTCCTGGTAACTGGGGTCAGTATATAGTACTCGGAGCACTTTTACTCTTTGGATTCTCCTGTCTTATCACATATTACAACTATATGGAAAAGGGTTGGATTTCACTCTTTGGTCTAAAGGGGAAGGGAATTGTAAAGGTTCTCTGGTTAGTATTTATTATTATCGGTTCTTACAGCACTCTGGGATTTGTATGGGATCTTGCAGACACCTGCAACGGACTCATCATTATTCCTAACCTTATAGCATTGGCAATCCTTGCAAAAGAGGTTGTTGCAATAAAGGATGACTATTGGAAGGCTGAATTCCCGAAATATATGGAAGAAAGAGCAAAAAAGAAAGCTTCGAAATAAAAACTAAGACAAAAAATTCTCATTGTTCAAAGGCGTATTAAATGATATAATGAATCGTTGCCTTAAAAACAAATGAGGGGGAAATTGACGCTATTATGAAAAAAGTATTAGCAGTTACAATTGCATTATTGATGATCCTGAGCTTTGCTGCTTGCGGAAGCAAAGAGGAGGCACCTGCCCAGGAGCCTGTTGCTACAGACACAAGAGAAGGGTATGACAACCTCCAGCTTTCACTCGGAAGCGGTCTTCCAAGCATTACAATGTGGGGAACATATTATCTGAATGAAATCAGCGATAA
>DCHA01000042.1:2086-17183 GCA_002315535.1 Firmicutes bacterium UBA1764
GCAGATGTTGTAACAACTCAGTTCTCAAAGCACGAGGGTCTTGCAGAACTTTCAGATTATAATAAGTTTAATACCTGGGAAAATAAGAATGATTACGAGTACTATCATTATGCAACATTTGCAGAATATGAGGGAAAGTCATATATCGTTCAGACCTATTTCTTCGAAGCTGAGGAAAGCTTCATTGCAGTAGACCGCTGGAACGAAACAAAGGAAGTAGAAACAAATACAGGTGATTTCATCATGATGCTTCCTGCATCATACAGAGAAGCAGGTTACACAGATGAGACTCCAAAGGAACTCGTTGCCGCATATTACGATGCTGAACAGAAGCTCCCGATGGTATACATCTACAGCTATAATTCAGACGCAAGCACAGAAGAGTTCTACAACGAGCTGTGCTCACAGTATGAGGTTTCTTATTCCAACAGACTTACATACACCGATAAGAATGGTAAGACATATCCCGGAGGATTCTTAAGCTTCACAGAGGTGGAGGATGGAGAAACCTACGTCGAGAGTACATACTTTATCGACCTCGGTACTCAGAAGCTTCGTGTAAACTTCCTTAACTTCGGTGAAGGTGCAAGCTCTGCAATGTCAGTACCTGCACTTTATCAAGCAATTCAGGTTAAGTAGCTAAATGCAAATTAAAACCGGATTCGTAAGAATCCGGTTTTTTCGTGCCTAATATTCTCTGATTTCTCCGGGGTGGCCGAGGGTGTATCCGCCGAGCCTTTCGAGTCTTTCTTTAAACTCGTCTGATTTGAGTATCTCAATCAGCTTTTGAACAGGCTGAGAATCCCACGCGTAGTCCGGAATCAGCAGATCGTACTGCTCTGTGCAAATTGGGATGAAATCAAGGCCATATATATTTGCCGCAGAATATATACCCATGCCAGCATCACCGCTTCCGGCGGCGATTTGAGTCGCAACAGAGCTATGTGTGAATTCTTCTCTGTCATATCCGTAAATATCACTGCAAGGAATGCCTTCCTTTTTCAGAAGGTAGTCAATCAATATTCTCGTGCCGGAGCCCTTCTGCCTATTTACATATCTGACGCCGTCTTTTGCAAGATCTTTTATAGAGCTTATTCCAAGAGTGTTCCCCTTTGCGACCATTATGCCCTGGGTTCTGCCTACGCACTCAACCAGCTTTACGCCGCCGCGTGGGAAATACTTTTTTAGATAGGACTCGTTGTACTTGCCATCGCTTTCGTCAAGCAGATGTATTCCTGCGATATGGTTTTCTCCACGTTTTACAGCCATGATTCCGCCCATCGAGCCTACATGGCTGCTGCTCATATAAAGATTCGGATATCTAAGATGCAGCATGTCGCAAAGCTCATCCAAAAGCGGGTCGTGGCTTCCGATTGCAACAATGGTGTTCTTCAAGTCATTAAGAGGCTTTAGGAGCTCAACATCTACGCTGTCTCCGGCGTCTATGCCTTCAAGATTTTGCGCAACCCTCATGATACCGTCAGCCTTCATAAATGAGGATACAACTCCGGCGCCGCGATTAAGAGGTGATGCAATGAGCTTGTCATTTACATAGCCAAGCCTAACCCTGACGAACTCTTCGTATTTAAGACCGGATACAACTGCCTTTGACAGTGTGGCCTTTGCTGTTTCTTTCTTTGCTTTTTTGCTATACCAAAGGTCGATTATCGGACCGAGAATTTCGTTTATTACAATTATTCCGGAAACCGGATAGCCCGGAACTCCGAGGATAGGCTTTTCATTTTGGCAGGCAAGTATCGCAGGCTTTCCCGGCTTTATCGCAATTCCGTGATATAAAACCTCGCCAAAGCTTGCAATTGCATCGCAGGAATAGTCATCTCTTCCTGCCGATGATCCCGCATTTAGTATTACGATATCACACTCGGAAAGGGCGAGGCCGATTGCCTCTTTAATTAAATCAAATTTATCCTTAACAATCGGATACACAATGCACTTTGCTCCGATTTCGCCAAGCATGCTGCTGAATATCGAGGAGTTAAATTCTATTATGTCTCCCGGCTTTGGATTGCCTGTCGGAAGCACAATTTCATCCCCGCTTGGGATGAGCCCGATGACAGGATTTTTTATTACCTCTGCCTCAAGAACGCCTCCGGCAAGCATTGAGCCTATTGCGGCGGGCGTAATTTTCATATTGGAGGCAAGTATCATTTCGTTTGCACAGATATCCTCACCTATCTGTCTGATATGCTGCCAGGGCGCCGCAGGCTGGAAGAGCTTTGCACTGCCGTCCTCTTGATAGATTACATCCTCTATCATCACAACTGCATCGCAGCTTTCAGGAACCGGATCTCCTGTATCAACAACGATGAATTGATCCTTCCTGAGAATCACAGGCGTTGTTTCTGTTGCGCCGAAGCTGTCAGAAGCTTTGATTGCAATTCCATCCATTGCGCTTGCGGGGTAATGCGGCGCATTGATTTTGGCGTATATTGCCTTTGCGCTGATTCGGCCGCAGCTTTCGGATACCTTAACAATTTCGGTCTTTGCTTTAAAGCCGTTTTCAATCAGCTTGCTTATGTAAGTATCCCTTGCTATGTTAAGTTTTTCATTGCTTAAATAATTAAATGACATTTGTGACCTCCACAAGGCTGCCTTTGGCAAGCCCTTCGCAGTCTCTTCCTATGTAGATGTATGCATCGGCTCCAGCGAGATTTGTAATAAGTCCGGACTTACTGATTATGGGGTGCGCGATCAGCTTATCATCAGTTTGCTCAAGCTTTACCGCGATGTACTGTGCTCTTCCGTGGTTTGAGCTCACTGCCTCGGATAAAACAGCTGTGCGCTTTGCCGCGCTTTCGCTTTGCCCTGAGAGCTTGTTTATAAGAGCCTTTACAAATACATTGGAAATGAAGTACGCTCCCCCCGGATGCCCCGCAATCCCAAATACGGCCTTGCCGTTTACTACGCCAAGCATAGTCGGCTTACCCGGTTTTACTGCGATTCCGTGGAAGTATAGCTGCCCAAGACCTTCTATTATCTTTGCGGCGTTGTCCTTGTCTCCGGCGCTGCTGCCGCCTGACATCAATACGAGATCGCATTCGTCCGTAGCCTTCACGAGAGTCTTTGCTATCAAATCTTCATCGTCTTCGATAATTCCGTAATCCTTGTATAAGGCTCCTGCCTCAAGTGCAACTGAGATTAGTGTTGATGAGTTGATATTTCTGACCTGGCCGGGGAGAGGAGTCTTCGTAATATCAACAAGCTCGTCGCCGGTTGATATTATCCCTACTACAGGTTTTCTGTAAACCTTGACCCTGCTGATGCCAAGGGACGCAAGGCTTCCTATTTCGGCTGAATAAAGCTTCTTTCCCTTCGAGATGATGGCCTGTCCGGGCTTTACATCATCGCCCTTAAATACATAGTTGCTGCCCTTTGCGGCGGGCTTAAGTATTCCAATTGTGCCATCGCCGTAATCCTCTGTATATTCAATCATGACAACTGCATCTGCGCCGCTTGGAATCGCGCCACCGGTTGGCACATAGTAGCAGCTGCCGGAGCTTACATTTAGCTCAAGACATTCACCCATTTGAATCCTGCCCTTAAGCCTAAGTATTGCAGGTATCGAATCGGAGCACCCAAATGTGTCAGAAGCTAAAACCGCATATCCATCCATCGCGGATCTGTCAAAGCTTGGGATATATTCGTTTGCGATTATGTCCTCGGCGAGGGTTCTGCCGACAGCGTCAGTTAAATTAACTTCCTCCGCGTCGTTTATTTTCGTAAAGTTTTTTTCAATTATCTCGAATACTTCTTCGGGTGATACTACTGTTAGCATGTTTTTCCTGTCAAATTCATTCCAAAGTGGAATATGAAAACTAAATAAAATACATTTGGTTAGTATTAGAAACCCAATATCATACTTATTTGTTGATAAAGCATGTCAACAAATAGGTTTTTAGCTATATTCTAAAAAGGTATATAGGCTTGAAATGATATTATTTTCCTCTATACTAATTATATATTATTCTAATAATAATGATAATAATTTGGAGGAAAAAGATGAAGAAATTATTAGCAATTTTACTTGCACTGAGCATGATCCTTGCTTTTGCTGCATGTGGTACGCCAAAGGAAGAACCGGCTCCGGTAGTAGAACCTGAACCAGAAACACCTGCTGTTGATCTTACTATTCTTTACGAAGCAGACGACAGCATGATAAATACCTACACAGTTATGGCTGTAAACCCGAACGCACCATTCGTTGATGCTGACGGCAAGGCTGTTGCAGATGTAAAACTCAACAATGTTGGCGCTGAAGCTCTTGTTAACTGGCTGCTTTCTGAAGAAGGCGAAAAGCTTGCCGCAGATTATGGCTTCGCAGAATATGGCGAATACCTCTTCTATCTTAAGGATGGCAGACCTGTTTCAACAGCAGAAATCCCTATGGCAACAGAAGAGACAAAGGCTATCAGACTTTCAACAACAACATCTGTTAACGACAGTGGTCTCCTCGGATACCTGCTCCCAATCTTCGAAGAGAAGTACGGATATGCTGTAGAAGTATATTCAGCAGGAACAGGAAAGGCTATTGCTAACGCAAAGGCCGGAAACGCTGACCTCATTCTCGTTCACTCAAAGAAGCAGGAAGAAGCTTTCGTTACCGACGGATTCTCCTATGTAGTAGAGGGTCTTGAAGCAGAAAGAAACAGCTACATGTATAACTACTTTGTACTTTGCGGACCAAGTGCTGACCCTGCAGGCGTTAAGAGCTGTGCAGATGTTAAGACAGCATTCAAGGCTATCGCTGATGGTAAATTTGCATTTGTATCCAGAGGTGACAACTCCGGAACACATACAAAGGAAATCTCACTCTGGCCGGAAGATCTCGCTATCACAGTTGAGGCTGACAGCGTAAAGGATTACGATTGGTATACATACTCTAACGCAGGAATGGGCGTTTGCCTCTCCATGGCTGAAGAGACCGGTGCATACATTCTTTCCGATAAGGCAACCTTCCTTACTTTCGTTGCAAACGGTGGCGTAACACAGTAGTATAAGAAATGCCTTTTGGCTGTAAATAATGTATAATATACTCGAAGGCATTTGCTTTCGGGTATATTTAGTTTTTGTCATATGAAAACATCTTTAATTAGAGCAATCAACTTAATAATAAGCCCCACAGAAGAGCTGCTTGATATTCTTGGCACGACTGCAAAAATGTCGCTGTCAAGCTCTCTTATTGCGCTTGTTATTGGAGTGCTTATTGGAATTTGGCTCGGCTCATCTAAATCAAAAGTCAAGTCTGTTCTGATCGTAATAAATAGAACTCTTGTGGGTATGCCCCCGGTTGTGTGCGGACTTATTTTATTCATGCTGTTTTCCGGAGTGGGGCCTTTTAGGCATCTTCAATGGATGTTCTCTGTGCAGCTGATGATTCTTGCGCAGGTGCTTCTTATCACCCCAATTGTTATCAGCACTATGGAAACAAATATCGCTGAGATTGCGGGGCCGATAAAAGAAAACTGCAGGGGCCTTGGACTTAGCAAATCACAAAGCCTAAAGCTGATTCTAAATGAGTCTGTTTATTTTATATTTTCTTCGTATCTGATGGCCTTTTCCAGAGCTATTGCCGAAGTCGGCGCTGTATCAATGGTCGGCGGCGCAATCGCATGGAAGACCAATGTTATGACTACTGCGATAATGATGTACACGAACAGAGGCGATTTTACTCTTGGCGTTGCGCTGGGAATCATTCTTCTGATTTTGTCCAGCATTGTAAATATCGCTGTTACACTGATTCAAAGGAGGCTGACAAATGTTAATTAAGGCCTTCACGAAATCCTATGCGGAGTTTAAATTGACCGCACGCGAAATGAATTATGAGTCCGGAAAGATATATGCTTTTATCGGGCCGAACGGATGCGGCAAATCAACATATGCAAAATGCATTGCAGGTGTTTGCGCTGCTGATGATGGCGCTGTTGTAAGCGCAGATGTGGCAAAGATAGGCTATATGTCCCAGGCAAGCTTCCCGTTTAGAATGAGCGTAAAGAAAAATATTATGCTGACCGCTTCAAGTGAAGAAAGGGCGGATACGCTTATTGATAAGCTGGGGCTGGCGGGTATAGCGAGCAAAAATGCAAAAAGACTTTCCGGCGGACAGTGTGCGCGCATGGCGCTTGCGAGGGCTCTGGCAGGGGAGTTTGATATATTAGTGCTTGATGAGCCTTGCGCTTCAATGGATATGAAGAGCACTCTGGCATCGGAGGAATGCATCAAGGAATATGCGGGCAGTGGGCACTGCATAATAATAATTACGCACAGTCTTGCCCAGGCAGAAAGAATTGCTGATGAAATAATATTCATGGATGGCGGCGAGATAGTTGAGCGGGCTTATAGCAGTGAGCTGATAAATAACGCAAATGACACCAGGACAAGGGACTTCCTGGAATTCTTCGGAAAATGATAGATAAATTCGGGCGGCAAATTACATATTTAAGAATATCGGTTACGGACAAGTGTAATCTCAGATGCAGATACTGTATGCCCGCAGATGGGGTGTGTAAAAAGCAGCACGATGAAATGCTTTCTGAGGATGAGATTATTCAAGCCGCAAGAATTGCGTCAGAGCTTGGTATAAACAAGATTCGCATAACAGGCGGCGAGCCTCTTGTAAAGAAAAACATCGTCAGCATTTGCAAACGCATTGCGAGGCTTGATGGCATCAATGATATCGCGATTACGACGAATGCGGTTTTACTGCCGGATAAGGCGGCAATGCTTAGAGATGCAGGCGTAAGGCGAGTTAATATCAGCCTTGATACACTTGATGAAAAGAAATACGCAGATATCACAAGGCTCGGAAGACTTGAGGATGCTCTCAGAGGAATTGATGCGGCGCTTGATGCGGGCTTTGAAAAGATAAAGATAAACACCGTTCTTATCGGAGGCTTTAACGATGACGAGATCGAAAGACTGGCGGCTCTTACGCTTGATAAGGATATAGATCTTCGGTTTATCGAGCTGATGCCAATGCTCACAGATGAATTTGATGCAAAGGCGTTTGTTAAAAACGATATAGTTCTTGATAAGCTTCCGGAGCTTTCCTTCGAAGGCATGGAGGGCGTTTCAAGGATGTACCGTTTGCCACACGCAAAGGGACGCATTGGACTTATAAGTCCTGTCAGCTGCGCGTTTTGCGCAGAGTGCAATAGGATCAGGCTTACCGCTGATGGCAAGCTGAAGCCCTGCCTTCACTCCAAGGAGGAAATATCAATAAAGGGGCTTTCATATGATGAAATGAAATCCCGGTTTATTAAAGCGATATTTGATAAACCGGAAAACCATAAAGAGCTTTCAGCAGAATCTATAAGTGATGCTGACAGAAACATGAATCAAATAGGTGGATAGCTATGGCAGATTTTACACATTTTAATGACCAGGGAAGAGCAAAGATGGTTGACGTTGGAGAAAAACCGGATACGCAGCGTGAGGCTGTTGCCGCAGGTCGCGTTCTTGTAAACGACGAATGCTTTAATCTGATAAAAAGCGGCGGAATGAAGAAGGGCGATGTCCTGACTGTTGCGCAGGTCGCAGGCATCATGGGTGCAAAGAAGACTTCGGAAATTATTCCTATGTGCCATCCTGTTTTTGTGAACGGAATTAATCTTGAGCTGAGCCTTGATGAGGAAAGAAAGTCAGTTGAGCTTACGGCCTATGTCAGCTGCGACGGGAAGACCGGAGTTGAGATGGAGGCACTTACCGCGGTAAGTGTTGCCTGCCTTACTGTATATGATATGTGCAAGGCTGTACAAAAGGACATGGTAATTTCAGATATCAGACTTCTGAAAAAAAGTGGCGGAGTCCATGGCGATTTCGTTCGCACAGAGTAGAGAGGTTTTATTGTGATTGATATTAATGTATGGCTAAAGGAAGCTAAATCAGAGGCAGATGCAAAGGGCTGCGGAATGTACCTCATTCACAATGGAGTAGTTCGTGATACTGCCAAGAGGCAGGTAAGAGAGGGTATCGAGTCTGCACAAATTAAGGCGATGGATTTCAGCTATGATCAGGAAAAGCTTGATGCTGCTTTAGCTCGCGCCAAAGCTATGGATGGCATAAAGTATGTCAAGGCCTGGCTAAACACAGGGCATCTTAATGCCGGAGACGATATCATGTATATCATTGTTGGTGGCGATATCAGGCCCCGCGTAATAGAATGCTTGGAGTCACTGCTTTCAGAAATAAAAACAGAATGTGTAGCGGAAAAGGAAAGAGATTAAAAAGAAGCAGGAAATAATGATAATGCTCCCGGCTCAGATATGCACGCGGAATACCGGATACATATCTGAGCCGGGAGCTTTTTTTATTGGAGTAAAAGGTTTCTATCCATTTACAATATACGAATAATTATTTTTATGTTGTGTGCAGCTAATATGATCATGCGTTTCACACAAAGCTAGCACATCTGAAACACCTCCAAACGTGAATTGCTTATAACATGATTCATGATTCACTATTCATGTTTCTAAAATAACATGAATAAACACTCATGTCAACATATATTAAAAAAAGATAATAGTGTTTTTTTGTATAAAATATGATAAACTTGACTGATGAAATGCCATTCATGTTTAAGATGGGTGCAATTCAGTTTAGAGGAGTCATCGTATGGTAAGACCAAAAACTCAAAGAGGAATTGACACAAAGGAAAGAATTATCAGGGCTGCTGCAAACGTCTTTTATCAAAAAGGCTATTACGGCGGTTCCATTTCAGATATTGCAAATGAAGCCGGCGTTGCAAACGGTACATTTTATATTTATTTTGACAGTAAACTTGATCTGTATAAGTATCTTCTTTCCGAATACGGTAAGCGGATCAGAGCGAATTCCAGTATTGCCATACAGAATGCAGCAAACAGAAAAGAGGCTGAAAGGCTTGGAATTAAAAGCTTCTTCGAGTATGTATTAAAGGATCAGAGTATATTTAATATCATTTGGGAATCTCTGTATATAGATAAAAATCTGTTTGATGAGTTCTACAGTACCTTTGCCGAGTCATATGCTCAGCAGCTGAAAAAGGCTCAAAAAAAAGGTGAAGTTTCCAACATTGATCCAAAGGTATTAAGCTATGTACTTATTGGTATAACAAACTTTGTTGCTTTAAACAGTATTGTATTAAAGCAGGAAAAGAATACTACTCATATTGTAAATGAGGTAATGAAAGTTCTTGAAAACGGAATGTTTGAATAGAAAACGAAAAGCACTGCCCATTCAGTGCTTTTCGTTTTTTTGCTTGACAAATAATAAAAAATACTGTACCTTTATGGTATCAGAAGGTGAATGCTGATTCACCTTTCATAAATCTCTCGTATTCATTATTCACTATTCAGTAAGCTATATCATCGCTTTTTCTTGTTGTTTGATAAGGAGACAAATAATGAATATCAAAAACAAAGAAACCCCTATCTGGGTTTTGATTGCAATTCTTTGGGTTGTGATTATCTTCTTGGGGACAAAGGGTCATTTCGTAATAGGGATGTGCCTAGGAGTTCTCTTAATGTTCTTGCATATGCTTCTTGGCGTAGCAAAGAATGGCGTTGTTTCTAAAAAATTCTTATTTTACCCAATGATTATCTGGGCAGTTCTGTGGCTTGTAAGCTTTATCCTTTCAGGATATTGGGGAACAATGTTTGATGGTGTTATGCCTTCATTTACAATTTTAGGCTTCCATCCATCATTTGCTCCAACCGTATTCCTTTATTGGCTTGGTGGACAGCTGACATTAAACCTTGGCCTTTATCTTTTACCGGATGAATGGCTTTCTGATGCAGAATGGAAAGAATTCTGTGATAAAGCTCATGCTTTAAAGAATAAGTAAAGGGGGATTAAAAAATGTCAACAGGCACAATCGCACTTATTTTAAGTTTCTCTATTGCAATGGTTGTAGTTTCTTTCCTCATTGGTATTTGGGCAAAGAAAAAAGCTACTAGTGCACAAGCATATTTTGGTGCTACCGGTATGTTTGGTCCGGTTGCAGTAGGTCTTTCATCAATGGCCGGTATTGCATCAGCATTTGCTATCGTAGGCGTTCCGGGAATAATTTATTCAACAGGAAATCCGATGACATTTTGGATGCTCTCCGGCGCTGCATTTGCAATGAGCTACATTATTCTTGGTAAAAGAATGAGAGCTATGGCTGAAGTTGCTCCTATTTCATCACTTGGTGATGTTTGCGATGTTCGTTTCAATAACAATAAGCTTATCAAGGCTTGCATGTCTATTATCATTTGCCTTGGTTGCGTTGGTTATCTTGCTGCACAGATTTCCGCAGGCTCAGCTCTTATTGCAAACCTTGTTAATATTAAGCCAATTGTTGCTGGCTTAATAATATTCGGTCTCTTAACCGTATATACAGCACTTTCCGGTGAAGTTGGCGGACTTCTTTCCCAGGCTTTCCAGGGTGCTATCATGGTATTTGCAGGTTTAGTATTAATTATCGCTTTCTTTGCTGTAACAGGCGGATTTGGCGGTGTTCTTGAAGCTGTTGCAGCTAACCCGACAGTAACAGGAGCTACAAACGGTGTTACAAAGGAATTTAATCCAAATCTCCTAGGCGCTTGGGGAACATATCCGGGCGGTATTTCACTCACATGGATGCTTATTCCAATCCTTGGTTGTGTAGGTCAGCCACAGGTTCTTACAAGAATGTATGCAGTTAAGAATCCTAAAGATCTCCCTAAGGCAGGTCTTGTAACTGCTATTACTCATACAATCGTTGGATTCCTTGCTGTTTGTGCAGCATACGGTGCTATGTATCTTGTAGCAACAGGTAAGATTGAGCCACTTGCTAAGGCTGATACAGCAATTTATGCATTTGCTGATTATCTTGGAATCTGGGCACAGCTTCTTGTATACGCTGCAGTTCTTGCAGCTGCTCTTTCTTCAGCAAGTATGTTCTTAACATCATCCGCTACACTCCTTTCAAAGGACCTCACAAGTGCTGTTGGTATTAAGATTGCTCCGGAAAAGCAGATTGGCGTAACAAGAGTCTTTATGTTTATTCTTGGTGCTATTGCTATCGTTGTTTCAATTTATAGCTCAGAAATGGTTGCTCTCCTTGGAACATTCGGCTGGGGTACACTTGTAAGCGGTACATTCCCTGTATTTGTTGTAGGACTTCTTTGGAAGCGTTGCAATGAAACAGGAACACTCGTTGGTGTTGCATATTCTCTGATTTTCAACATCCTTCCACTCGTAACAAGCTTCAAGTATCCTTCTACACTTCCTGCATACTTCATAACATCTGCAATTGCAGTTGCTCTTACTGTAATTGTTTCTCTTATTACAAAGAAGCCTGAACTTAACAAGGAAACAGAACTTGTTATGGATCTGTAGAATCTAGTTGTTATTGCAAAACTGGGGCTGCATTTGCAGCCCCAAAGAAAAATGATTTGGGGGAAAATGATATGAATAATGGTTGGTTAGGAAACTATTCCTATTTTAGAGCAAGATTAAGCGGCGACAGTGTTGCTGTTGTTGATCTTGATTCTAATACCAAATATACATATGCGGATCTTGATAAAAGAGCAAATATGCTTGCTAATGCTCTCAAAAATAAATATGACATAAAAAAGGGTGACAGAGTTGCTTTCATCAGCAGAAATCGTATTGAACTGATTGATGCATATTTTGCTACAGGTAAGGTCGGAGCAATATTGGTTCCTTATAATGCAAGACTTTCAGTTGAGGAATTTACTCAGCTTATGACCAACGAGCAGCCTAAGATTCTCTTTTATGAATCAGTAAGTGCTGCAACAGTTGAAAAGCTCGAAGCTGCAAACGTTGTTCCAAAGTTTATTGCTCTTGATGAAAATGAAAATTCATTAAATCATGATACTTATGCTGACATCGTTGCAAACGGCGATGCTACTGCAGCATCATGTCCGGAACTCGATATGGATGATATTCATCTTATTATTCATACGGGTGGTACAACAGGGTTGCCAAAGGGTGGGCTTCTTTCCCACAAGTGCGAGATTTTCAACTCATTTAGTGAAATCTGTACATGGGGACTTCGCTATGACGATAAGGCTCTTATTCTTCTTCCGATGTTCCACACTGGTGGATGGAATCTGTTAACACTTCCTATGCTTCATGCCGGCGGAACAATTTATATTAACAGACAGTTTGATCCAAAGCTTACTCTTGAAATCGTTCAGAAGGAAAAGCTTACGTACTTATTTGGTGCTGCAACAATTTTCCGTATGATAGTTGAACGTCCGGAATGGGAAACAGCTGATATGTCCAGCCTTCGTTGGGTAATGTCCGGAGCGGCTCCATGTCCTGTTCAGCTTATGCAGCAGTTCTGGGACAAGAACATCAAGTTCATCACAGGTTATGGAATGACAGAGGCCGGTCCAAACAACCTCTCGGCTACACCTCAGTTCATGACACAAGAACTAGTTCAGTCCAAGTATGCATCTGTCGGTAAGCCATTCTATCTTACATTAGCAAAGATTGTGGATGACAATGGGGATGAAGTGACCGGCCCGAATCAGTCCGGAGAACTCCTTTGGAGCGGTCCGCAGATTTTCAGCGGATACTACGGTAATAAGGAAGAAACAGAAAAAACACTGGTTGATGGATGGGTTCACAGCGGTGATATGGCTATTTATGACGAGGATGGATATTACTATATCGTAGGCCGTAAGAAGAACATGTATATTAGCGGTGGCGAAAACGTATTCCCACCTGAAGTTGAAACTGCAATCTATGAAGTCGAGGCTGTACGTGAAGTATGTGTAATTGGTGTTCCTGATGAAAAGTGGGGCGAAGTAGGCAAGGCTGTTGTTTCAATTAAGCCAGGTATGAGCCTTACCAAGGATGAACTCCTTACAGCGCTTAACGGAAAGCTCGCACGCTATAAGATTCCAAAGTATGTGACATTTGTTGAAGATGTACCAAAGAACAGTGTTGGAAAGATTGTTGTAAATCAGGTTCAGAAAATATACGGGGAGGCTAACGACTAGTTATGTATGAAAATCACAACGTAGGCATCAAGTGCATTGGTGCATATGTTCCCGAAGGAATACATGATGCTAAGTATATCAGTGAAGCTTCCGGTATCCCTGAAGAAGTTGTTCGCGACAAATTCGGGATAAAACTTGTTCACAAGGCCGGCCCTGAAGAATCTGTATCCGATATGGGAACAAAAGCTGCACTCAGAGCTCTTGAAGCAGGCGGAGTTGATCCGCTTGAGCTTGATATGGTTGTATATTGCGGAAGCGAATACAAGGACTATTATCTGTTCAACTGTGCAGCAAGAATTAAATATAATATTAAAGCTGATAACGCTGAATCATTTGAGATTCACAATTTGTGTTCTGCAGGCGTATATTCATTAAAAATTCTCAAGTCAATGATGCTTGTTGACGAGAGATTAAAGAAGGTATTAGTTGTATCTTCTTCTAAAGAGGGAGATCTTATCAATTATAAGGACAGTGACAGCCGTTTTATGTTTAACTTTGGCGATGGGGCCGCTGCTTGGATTCTCGAGAGGGATCTGGGTAAAAATGTTATTCTTGAAACTGCAATGATTGTTGACGGTCAATTTGCAACGGATGTATCAACACCCGGAATCGGATGTGTCAATTTTAACAACTTTGATAACATGGCTTGGGAAGACAGATTCCTAAGAGTTCGTGATGTAAAGGATATGAAGTTAAGACTCGATCCTATTACGCTTGGGAACTTTTATAAAGCTATGGATCTCGCCGTTGAAAGAAGCGGCTATAAGCCGGCTGATGTTGGTTATGTTGCTCCTATTCATATGAAGAAGTCTATGCTTGACGGCATACTTGAGCACTTTGAGCTTACAGATGACAACACATTCCTTCTTGTAGATTATGGCCATGTTCAGTCTGCTGACTGTTTCATATCTATGATGGAAGGTGAGCAACGCGGAAAGCTTAAGGATGGAGATATTGTAGTAACAGTATCTGCAGGAACAGGCTATACATGGGCGTCTACTATTATTAAATGGGGTCCGCTGTAATGGATAAAATATTTTTCATTCCGTATGATGATATTAATGTCGGGGACTTTGCAAGCCGTACATCAGTAATTACTGATGTTCTTGTTCGAGATTTCTCAAGAGTAATTGGTGATACAAATTCTTTTCATGTGAGTGATGAAAGTGCCGCAATCACAGTTTTTAAAACCAGGATTGCTCATGGAGTTCATCTTTTAGCATATATATCATGCTTAATCGGGCAAGAATTGCCTGGATTCGGTACAATTTACTGCTCCCATGAGTTCGTATTTCATAAGCCTGTATATATCGGAGACAGCATTACTGTTCACATTCAGGTTATTGAAAAACTTGACCACCGACAGATTAAACTCAAGACTGAAATTAAGGATTCAAAGGATGAATTGGTATTTGACGGCATTGCCGTTGTAAAAACATATAAATAGCAGAGGCTTTTTTATGAAAGGTTTAACAATAAAAGAAATTGAAATAGGCCAAAAGGCTTGCTTTGAAAAAACAATAACTGAGACAGATGTTTATTTGTTTGCAGGAATTACGGGTGACCTAAATCCCGCACATTTAAATGCTAAAAGTTGTTCTGAAACAATGTTTAAAAAACAGATTGCTCACGGAGCTCTCAGTTCGGGGCTGGTTTCAGCTGTACTTGGAATGCAACTTCCGGGTCCCGGAACAATCTATATTTCTCAGTTAAGTAAATTTACTTCGCCGGTTTATTTCGGTGACACAATAAAAGCAGAGGTTGAAGTAATTGAAAAAATTGAGGAAAAGAATCGTATTAAACTTAGAACAACTTGCGTAAACCAAGAAGGAAAAATGGTCCTTGATGGTGAAGCGTTGGTTATGCCACCAAAATAAGTAATAAGTTTAAAGTGATTTAGACATAGACCACTCCTAAAAACCTATGTAGACTAACTGCCTGTGTTAACACAGGCAGTTAGTCTTATAAGATAAATAATTGAATAATTATCCAAGGAGGATATATTAATGAATGGCGTTCTTGTTTGGGTTGCTCCTATTATCGGTGCAGTAGCCCTTGTTGTTGCCCTCGTACTTGCTAACTGGATTGGCAAGCAGGATGCTGGT
>DCHA01000035.1:0-2399 GCA_002315535.1 Firmicutes bacterium UBA1764
TACACTCACTGTAATTGACAGTAATACTGATAATCAAACACATAATTACACGGTAGATGATAATGGGCTTTGGACGATTACAGACGGGGCTCTTACTGCAGACTATAACTATGAAGATCTTACAACTCGTCCGGCAATAGGTGATGTTATTGCTGTCAAGGGCGGTTGTATTACAGGGGGTACAGGAGTAAATCAGGAAAAAGGGGGCGGAGGAGTATATAATTCGGGAACGCTTACTTTAGTTAATGGAAACATAATAGGTAATAAAACAGAAGATAATGACAGCCGTCAAGGTGGTGGAGTTAGAAATGCCGGAGTATTTGATATGATTGCGGGTCAGATAATAGGTAATTACTCCTATCGAGGTGGCGGTGGAGTGTTTAATGGTGGAACGTTTACATTGACTGGTGGAAGTATTTCTTATAACACTGCCAAGGAAAGCGGCGGTGGTGTTGGGAACGACGGAACATTTACAATGGAAAAAGGAGAAATCACCTTTAATACTGCAGGTCAAGGTGGTGGAGGCCTATACAATCCCGGAACGTGTATTCTATTCGGAGGCAAAATTGAGAGTAATACCGCAGGGAAAAATGCTGGTGGAGTTGATTCTTCTTATCAGATTACATTAGGGGGCTCTATTGATATTAGCCTGAATACCATAACTGGTTCTGATTCGAATCTTGGCTTACCACTCCGTGTTAGTATTCTAATAGGCGCCCGTGGTAGTACAGTTATTGATTGTAACATCAATGTTGATTCATCGTTATCCCCAAATGCCAAAATCGGGGTGACCCTACTAGATGGTGAGAGCAAATCAACAATCGGTGCAATCAGTACAACAGGCGCTGCATGTGTAAACTGCTTCTATGCAGATGACAGTACTAAAGGCGTTATTCCTGATGGTGATGGACTGCAAATTGTTGAGAAGAAAACCGTTACGCTTAGCGATGTAGGGGCTAATGATAAAGAATACGATGGCAAAACAATAGCCACCGCAACGGCTACACTGAATGGTGTTGATAACGGTGACAATGTATCTTTAACAAGCTCAGCAATCTTTGGAGATAAGAATGTTGGTCAGAATAAAAAAGTAAACATTGAATTTAGTCTCGAGGGTTCATATGCGGGTAAATATATACTTGAAAAGACTACAGCTGAAGCTCTCGCAAATATCACCGCAAAACGGTTATCAGTCAGCGGAACAACAGCCGCATCAAAGCAGTATGATGGTACGACAGTTGCTGCTGTAACAATTGGAACCGTAGATGGGATTATCGATGGCGATGATGTTACCGTATCTGCAATTGCATATTTCGCAGATGCAGAAGTTGGCGAAGATAAGGATGTTTATGTAAGCTATGAATTAAGCGGTGACGATGCCGGAAATTATTCTGCTCCGGAAGGTGGCCAAACAAGCGCCACAATTACGGCGATTAAGTATTCTCCATACATTGCGCCTGTAAAGAAACCGGTTGAACCAACTCCGGCAAAGAATCCGTTCGTTGATGTCTTCGAAAAAGATTACTACTATAGCGCAGTTCTTTGGGCGGCAGAAAAGGGAATAACCAGTGGCGTTGACAGCGCTCACTTTGCGCCGCTTGATATTACGACACGTGCACAGATGGTGACATTCCTCTGGCGTGCAGCTGGCTGCCCGGAGCCAACATCAACCAGTACGCCATTCACAGATATTAAGGCCGGTAGTTACTACGAAAAGGCCGTGCTCTGGGGCTATGAAATGGGAATTATCAAGGGAACAAGTCCGACAACATTTAGCCCTGATGATATCGTAACTCGCGCTCAGGCCGTAGCTTTCCTTTGGAGATACGATGGTGCCGAGCAATTTGGAGCTGTAAGAATCAGCTATACAGATGTTTTGACAAGTGACTATTTCTTTAATGCTGTATATTGGGCAGATATCAACGGCATTACAGAGGGAACAAGTCCAACAACATTCTCCCCGGACGACGATTGTCAGCGCGGACAGATAGTCACATTCCTTTGGAGATATTTTGTAAAGTAACGCAATACAAAAGAGCTCAGTTCAACGATATGAACCGAGCTCTTTTTTCATTTCTTCAACGTATTCAGATACGCCTTCTGCTCATCCGTAATCCGATAGCTTTCCCGCGCCTTCTGAATGGACTTGTTATGCGTCCAGGCGCCAAGCTGGCCGGCTTCAATCACCTTAACCGACGCATCCCACTGCTTTGTCAGCGCGGTCGCAAAGAACCACGCAACCATCATTTTCACGTAATACTCGTCGCTGTCAACCGAAGCCACCAACTGCAAATATTCTTCCTTGAAATCCTTGTCCAGGAAGTGCGACATCAGCATCTCGATGCCGAATCTGCAAGTATATGTTTCGCCGGAGCCAATCCACTCCGGAATTTTTTCAA
>DCHA01000035.1:2490-7147 GCA_002315535.1 Firmicutes bacterium UBA1764
ATGCACTCGTCATAGTCCTTTATCTCCGCAAGCAGCAGGCCGTGCAGCATGTTTTCATCATAGTATTTGTGCGGCAGCTTGCCGATAAATTTCTTTGCCTCCGGCGTGTCCTTTATCTCTTTTGCAAAGCCTCTCAGCATAGGAACTCGCACGCCAATAAACAGCTTTCTGTCCACATTCGGCGTCAGTTTAGCCTGAAACTCCGCATACTTTTCATCACTTAATTCAAATAGTTTTTCTCTAATATTCATTGGAATCCTCCGAAACTATCTTCAAGTATTATAGAGTATTCTATTTCACAAAACCAGCACTAGCACGCAGTCAAATTGGGATGTAAAGCTTGTAAATCCTGCATTACTTCACAATTATTAAGCTAATCGCTTAGTCCTGCGCATTAAACAGCGTCTTCGGACACGCTTCCGCTCGCGGGGCCCCTCGCAGCGGTACCGCGGCAGAGCCTAAAGGCACTGCCGCGCGCAAAGCTCTGTCTGCGCACTTCGTGCTTGCCAATCGCTAAGCGCCGGAGTCCCCGATGGTCCTCAGCCGCAGTTTAACTGCTCGTCCATTACGATTAGCTTACATTATATTAACAATAACGTGATGGGGCTTTTATGACTAACGGAAGTGAAACGCGGGGATGTTATCATTGATAGTGAGTAAAAATCAAAAAGTGTGCGTAATGCATTATATAAAACGGAGGACAAAATGAAAGCAATAACCATAAACAGTTTCGGCGGGCCGGAGCAGCTGAATTACAGCGAGGCGCCGATCCCACAGCCAGAGGGCGATGAAATTAGAATCAAGAACGTAATAGTTGGCGTAGGCAAGCCGGACTACCTGGTTAGAAGCGGCAACGATCCATATCTTAAGGACAAGCTGCCCGGCCTTATCATCGGCAACGAAAGCAGCGGAATCGTCGACGCAGTCGGCCCTGATGTAAAGGGCTTTGCGGTGGGTGACCACGTCGCAATGCTGAATCCGACCGGATGCGGCTCGCACGCAGAATATTCCTGCGGATCCGAGCGATTTGCAATCAAGCTTCCAAGCGATATCCCATTCGAAAAGCTCGCCGGGATCCTGAACCTCCAGGTTGCATATGCCATCATCTATGATGTTGCGCGCGGCACTGATGCTCAGTCCCTTTATATTTCCGGAGCCGCCGGAGGCATAGGAACCACAATCGTTCAAGTGGCCATGGACAAGGGCCTTGACGTAATCGCAAGCGCATCAAGCGACGAAAAATGCGAGGTTTTAAGAAAGCTTGGAGTCCCTCATGTATTCAATTACAAGACTGTAGACGAGGCTGAAGAGCTCAAAAAAATCACAAACGGCAGAGGCGTAGATATCATCCTCGATCAGACCGCAGGTCCTGCAATGGTAAAGCGCATGGATAGCCTCGCAGACTTCGGAATGATAATTCTGTACAACTGGCTTAACGGCGATCCGCAGTTCGACCAGCTAAATAGTATTATCACCAATGCGCCGCACGCACGCGCAATCAGATCCTTCTCCTTCCACGTTTATGACAACAAGACCGAGCGCCGCCTTGCAAACGCAGAGAAGGTCTTCGAAATGGTAAGACAGGGAAGAATCACGCCGCTTATCGCCGCAGAGTTCCCTCTTGCCGAAGCGAAAAAAGCCCACGAGCTTTTAGACTCCGGCAAAGCGATCGGAAAAATTATTTTAAAGCCTTAGGGTGTGCAAGCTTTGATGCACCGAAAAATGAAGGGCGTAAGCGACGCGCAGTATTAACAAAATCCACTATTATATGTTATAATGTAGTGTTAATTTGTCAGCTTTTTAATGGAGAACCAAAATGCCAGAACCAGAAAAAGAAAAAACTGAAGAAATGATTGATATCGACAAACTCGAATCACTCAGAGCAAGCCTGAAGGAACAATTCCCGGATTTTGCAAAGACAGAGGAATTTGATCAATGGGCAAGAGATGTCTACAAAGATTCTGAGACGTCTCCGCAGCTTTATGCTGATAAAGCCCTTCAGAAGGAAAGAACAGCCAGACTTTATGAGGCCTATAATTTTAAAAAGACAATAGAAAAATTAAAGGTAGAGGCCAAGGAGCTGGGTGAGGTGGCCGAAACTGTAGTCAACAATACGGCTGAGAGGCTGACACAAAAGGATCTTAATCACGATGGCAAAATTGCTGACAAGCAGATCGTTCCCCAAAGATCGGTCGAAATCCTTAATGCTTTTGAGGCTATGTATGACCATGACCGCGGTGAATACCCGGAGATTTATGGGAATCCTCAGACTGCGGCACAGCGTCTTCAGATTCTTTCAGATCTGTCAGTAATATACGTAGACGCAATACATGCCGACAGGGAGAGGTATCCTGATCTGTATGATACCCCGGAAAAGGCAGAGGCCAGAGAAGAAAAGTTAGGCGAAGCATATGCTGAGCTTAAGGAAGTATTCAACAAGGATTTGACCGAACATCCTGATTACTATATATCCGTAGAAAGCGCAGATGCCAGACGAAATATTGTTTTAGCAAACATCGAGATGAAGCATGGTCTTCATCCGGAGGATAGCCCTCAGGCAAAGCTTGCAAAGGATTATCCGCTTGGCACCCTTGATGCCATTCGCAAAACAGTAACCGATCAGATTAATGCAAATGTGCCGGAGAAAGACAGAGTCAGCTTTGAAAGCCTTGTCAAGATTGATAACGTGCGTTTTGCTGATGGCGAGCCGCTTCCAAAGGATCTTAAGCCTTGGGAATATGAGAGAACGATAAAGGAAACTCTTGAAAAGGGCGGAACTCTGCTCATCGCTGACAGAAACAACAAGGTGATGGAGCTGACAGGAAATGCAGAAAAGCAGCAGTTCAAGCAGCTTGATCCAAACACAAAGCTTATAGACGCAAAGGTAAAGAAGTCCGCTATTGCAGAGCTTCAGAAGGTTCAAAAGACTCTCAAAGAAAAGGGCATCAGCGAGAACGATACTCCGGAGTTCAAAAAGCTCTTTGAAAGCGTTGACAAAACCATAAAGGATTTACAAAACACAGCCTTTGAAAAGAAATTTAAGGATACTCTTAACGAATTCGCAAAGACTGCTGATGCGTATACTTTTTCACAGATTGGCCAGAAGAATACAGAAATCAGAGTTAACCGTGTAAACTGCGCAAAGGATATTGCAAATATCAATAAGGCTGTTCAGGAAAATAAAGAGGCAGAAAAGGCAAAGCCAAATCTTCAGGATACTTTGCGCTTTGAGATTGCATGCAAGGCAGTAAAGACCTATGCAAACAGCTTCAAGGATTCCAAGGATAAGAATAAGCAGGGACTCGCAGAGCATATAAATTCAAACGAAGAAAACTTCAGAAAAGAAGTTGAAAAGGCTATGAAGGATCCTGCCTTCATCGCAATGTATGGCGACAAGAATCATCCTGTGGATGAAGTTGAGCTTCAGAAGGCCGCAAAGGGCAAGGGCTCTGATGTTCTTAAGAACGTAAAGCAGAAGTCCAAGGAGCTTGACGAAAAGCAAATCTCTGAGATTAAGCAATCCCAGAGAAGAGAGCAGACCTACAATAAAGACGTTGTCATCACAGATGCTGACCAGAAGGCAATGCAGGACCTTATCACAAGTGTTCGCGAGGACATGACCAAGGGTAAGTATACCAAGGGAAAGGATCCTGCTCTTGATAAATTCGTATACGAGCTTGAGGTTGCCGAAACTCGTCTGAAGATGAATGCTCCGGGAATGAATATCAGCAAACTCAGTGCACAGCTCGCAGATGCGGCCGAAGAGCTTAACCAAAAGAGCCTTAACGAGAGCGGTAAACGCAGAACCATCAATACAAATAAGATTCTTCAGATGGATAACCTGCTCAGAGAAGGAAAGAGCATTGCGGATAATCCGTATAACGAGCGCGATGGTCTTGAAAGAGATATCGCCGCAAAGATCGTTATGGATACACAGAAGAAGCTGCAAAAATCCGACCTCGCTGCAGACAAGGATCAGGCCGTTAAACTCAACGACAGAAAGAACTTCGAAAAGGCTATCAAAGAAATGCGTGAATCCAAGGCCTTCAAGGAAATGGTTAAGGATAAGGATGCCGAAGCTCTTCAGTCTTTATTAAAGAAGGATCCTCACAAGCTTGCACTTGAGCTTGGCAAGACCCAGAAGGATATGGAATATAAGGGCCTTGATAAGGAGAAGATCAAGCAATTGGAAGAATACAAGAAGGGCAAGGAAAAGATAGATCACGACCTGGAAAAGCAAAAGGAGCTTGAATCTGCTAAGAGCCAGGATGGTCCATCAATGATGTTCCGCTAGGGAGGAAGCTAAATGGATAATTTAACAACAACAATAAGTCCGTTAGTGATAGATATTGCCATAGCCGCAATAATCCTTCTGGTTGCATGCCTTAGAGCAAAGGCCGGAATCTTCCACTGCGTGATGTCCGTTGTAGTAATAATAGTCGCTATCGCAATCGGCCTTGTCTTATCAAAGGCACTTACACCAATCGTTAAAGACAATGTCTGGAACGGCTATTACAAAGAACATATAGAAAATAAATTCGATGAAGAGGTTTCATCTGCGGTCGAGGGAACAAAGACCTTTGACAAGAGCTTTAAGGAAAGCTGGAATCTCATGATTGAGTCCTTCAGCGATTCCTTCGGAATTGAGCAGGCTTCT
>DCHA01000035.1:7219-36044 GCA_002315535.1 Firmicutes bacterium UBA1764
AAGCTGCGTGCGCTCACGCTTGTTAAGGCAGAGCTCATGGTTGAAAAGTTTGTTCACCTGATCTTGTTTGGCGTAATATCAGCGGCGTCACTGCTTCTGCTTACTATGCTTAAAAATCTGCTTGAAAAGATTGCGGACTTCTCGATTATCGGATGGGCAAATCACGGACTGGGCTTCGTCCTCGGCTTTGTTGAGATTGTGGTAATTCTCATTCTCATCATCAGAGGCGCGGGACTTCTCGGAATTGATTTCTTCAGCAAGCTCTCCGAGGGAACAATACTCCTGAAGTGGCTTGTTGGCGGAGATATTCAAAACACTCTCATCAACCTTCAGAATGTTACTGTTGATGATATTAAGAATCTCACTATCGAAGACTTCACAACCGTTGACATGGAAGAGGTTGGCAACCAGCTGAAGGAGCTGATTAACAGCGCAGATCTTTCCATGGCTCCGGAAGAGGTTAACCAGTTAATCGATAACATCGATCCTGAGAATGTAACGCAGGAAGTAAAAGAAATATTCAAGAGCATTGATGTTGACGGTCTTTCCGAAAAGGCACTTGAAATAGTAGATGACGCAAAGGAAGGCGCAACTCAGAAGGCCATAGATACAATCAAGGGTCTGCTTCAGAAATAATGACACAGGAATTAATTTTCGGAATAAATACAGGTGCCACAGTACTCGGAATACTTGTTACGTTGGTAATGATTTTCAGCCTTTTGTCTCATGATGACATGAAGCAAAAAGACAACTGGCTGTTCTTCTGCCTGTGCGTGTGCATTGTCTTTACGCTCGTTACTGATTCGGTAGTTGAATTCTACAGGTTCTATCCTATGGACATGGTGTTGTTCAAGAGCCTGATGGTGATTAGCTACATCATGGTAAATGCCTATGTCGTTTTGTTTACGTTCTATATGGCGCTTACCCTAAAGAAAAAGGCCTATATCAATACCTCGGCGGGCTACGTAATGGTTTTCCTCGTAGGACTTACATCGATACTTTGGACTGTTGATGTAATATACGAGATGGGCTGGTTCGTGGATATTTTGCCCGGAGTAGGCTACGAAGAGACAGATGCCTACCTGGTAATAGCCGCAGTACCTGTTTTAATCGTGGTATTTGATGCCTTTCTCGCATGGAGTTTTAGAGACGTACTCAAGACCTCCGAGGTTCTGCCGTGGGTAACATATGCACTTCTTCCGTGCATAGCAATTCCGTTTGCGATTTGGCTTGGCATAACGACGATATATGTTTCCGAAGTAATCGCTCTTCTGATCGTGTTCGTCTTTGAGCACAGCCAGAGACAGAAGGTGGCTGCACAAACCGAAAAGGAGCTTGCCAATTCAAAGATGAAGCTGATGCTGAGTCAGATTCAGCCTCACTTTATGTATAACTCGCTTAACAGCATTTATTATCTTATCGAGGCTGATCCGGAGCAGGCGCAGGAGGCTGTAAGCAGCTTCAGCGACTATCTGAGGCAAAACATCAATTCACTTAAAAGTGATAGCCTGGTGCTGTTTGAAGAGGAGCTGAATCACACCGAAGCCTATCTGTATCTTGAGAGGCTTCGCTTCGGCGAAAAGCTGAAGATCGAATATGATATCAAGGCAAAGGATTTCAAGGTTCCGCCACTGACACTTCAGCCACTGGTTGAAAATGCTGTAAAGCATGGACTTGGCCCTCGCGGAGGCGAAGGCACAATTACAATAAAAAGCTATGAGGATGACAAGAATTATTATGTAGAGGTAAAGGACGACGGCGTAGGCTTCGCCGCCAGAAGCTTTAACGATAAGGACAATACTCATACACATATAGGTATATTTAATGTTAACAGCAGACTGGTATCGCTGTGCAGCGGCGGTCTTTCTGTAAGCAGCAGCCCGGGAGAGGGCACAACATCAGTAATTAAAGTACCAAAGAAGAATCAAAGAGAGGAGGCCGAAAAATGAGAAGAATAATTGCAGTAGACGACGAAGAGATGGGAAGAAAATCCCTTGTAAGCGCCATCAGCAAAGCAGATCCGGATGCCGAGGTTATCGGATTTTCAGATCCAAAGGAAGCTCTGGCATATGCGAAAAGCAATGACATATTTGCGGCCTTTCTTGATATACAAATGCCGGGCATGCTTGGCACTGAGCTTGGAAAGAAGATAAAGCTCGCAAAGCCGAATGTATACATCATCTTTGCAACCGGCTATGACAGCTACATGGGCGACGCATTTTCGCTTCATGCAAGCGGATATATTTTAAAACCTATCACCGCAAAAAAGGTTAAGGGCGAGCTTGATAACCTCGTTAACTTAAGACAGAGCGTTGAAAAGAATATTCAAGACGAAGGAAAACGAGTGCGTTTTCAGTGCTTCGGAAATTTCGAGGCCTTTGTTGACGGCGTTCCAATAAGCTTTAAATATGACAAGACAAAGGAAATTCTGGCATATATGGTAAGCCGCCGCGGCGCACTATGCAGCAACTCCGAGATAGCTACAAACATCTGGGACGATGACTCAAATCACGAGTCCTATTTCCGAGGCCTTAAAAAGGACATGATGGACATACTTAAATCCCATAAGCTTGACGACATCATCCTGATGCAGAAGGGAAAAACCGGCGTAGACGCTGCAAAGGTAAGCTGTGACTACTACGATTTCCTTGAGGGCAAGCCCGGAGCAATCAATCTCTATAGGGGAGAATTCATGAGCCAGTACAGCTGGGGCGAAATCATGAATGCGGAGCTCGATTTTCAGCGTTACGAATAAAAAAACAAAAAAAATTCGACAAACGGATGTGAAACGCTTCGAGTTTTATAATTTTGATACAAAATAGATCATTCTATATGTATATAAATATTTTTTATAGATCCAGAGGAGGACATAAAATGAAAAACTTAGTAAAAAAATCTAACGGTAACAGACTATTCACAAGAGTTGCAATCGCTGCAAGCACATTCATGGTTTGCGGACTTTCAGTATTTGCTGACAGCCCTGACTTCACAGAGCAGGTTCGTCCAATTGTTGAACTCATCAACTCTTTCCTTACACCGCTCATCGCTATCGTTGGCGCTGTAGGAACACTTTACTGCGTACTTCTTGGTGTTAAGTATGCCAGAGCAGAAGAACCACAGGACAGAGAAAAGGCAAAGGCTCACCTCAAGGGTGCTATCATTGGCTTCGTTCTTATCTTCATCCTTATCGTAGCTCTCAAGCTCTTCATCGGACCAATGATGGATTGGGCATCAAGCCAGAAGTCAACTCTTTAGTTTTAGACTAAAAGTATTAAGTTAACGAAAAGTTCTGTTAAATAGTTAAGTAGATTAGGCAATGCGGCGCCAGCCGCCGCATTGCCGTTTAGCTTAAGTAGAAAAAATGAAATTTAACAATCTTGCAATCAATTCAAAAAGAATATTTAAGATAGGCATCATCTGTTTGGTGGCCTTGATTTTGGCGTTGAGTCCGCTCATGTCAATTCCTTCAATGGCTGATCAGATTACAGGTAACTCCGGCACAGAATGGACAAGAATTATGGACAATGAAGCTTTAAAGGCCGCTTTCTATAATGATAAGAGTCTTAATCGCGATGACTCAAATTGGGTTCCGATTCTTATCCTTTATGAATATAACGGGAAATGGTATTACCTTCAGTCCTATTCCAGAAACGGAGACGCCTATAACGCAACTCTTGTTACAAGCATGACCGGAATCAAGCCCGGACAAGACAGCTTTACAACAAGAGGTAATTTGAATTCGCTTCTTTGCAAAGCTGAAAACGGTAACCCCGAGTACATTCTGTCTTACAGAAAAAACGGCGGAGAGTCTCCGGAGGACAAATGCCTTGCAATTAATATCAAATGGTATGGCTGCGCATGGGCCGCTGCCTGCCGTGGTGACTTCAGAGATGCTCCAAGATCAAATCCTTCTTCGGCAGAAGATGATTCCGGCGCAGCTTGCAGTGCAAGCATCAGAACCGCATGGAATATCAATGCTCAGGGGAACGGATACTTCGAAATCGCATGGAGATCACATAAGGGAAATGTTTGCGACAGACACTGGCAAAGAAGCGGTGATAAAATCGAGATTTCAAAGTGGAGCAAGGATAGATATACAAACTTTATTGTTTATTCCGGAAAGGTGACAGGATCTGCCGTTCAAACAACGTCAACAACAGTCCAGCCGTATTCCTATGCAAAGCTTTGTGACTACACAATAAAGAGCAATGTAGAAATATATGTCGCTCAGGGTGCATGTCTTGTACTCGATGGCTACAACTACAACTGCGGACATATTCTTGTTGACGGAGGAACTCTTGTAATCAGAGGAGTCGTGGATGCCGATACCGGAGGCACCTCGGGATCGGGGAAGGCCGGGTCGTATAACACGAGTGATATTCAGTTGATAAATGGTGGCAAATTGATTATTGAGTCATCGGGCGTCTTGCTTAACAGGAACGCGAGCTCGGGTGTTTACCTAAGCGGTGGTTCCTCGGCGATGATAGAAGGCTCGATGATTATTGCTAAAAAGCTCGAGGTAGGCGATAACTGCATACTCAGAGCAATGCCGGGATCCTTCATTTGCATAGGACGTCAGCCGATTTCAACAGAGGGCGGCGAAACCTATACTCCTGCAGGAATTGCAAGTAACAAAGACACATATCTCGACTCAGTTTCCGAGAAGTCAGATGACGGCGGTTATGTGACCTTTGGCTCCAACAGCTCGTTTATCTCATACGGTGGTGTATTTGTGGAAGATCTTGCAAAGATTACTGCCGGTAATAATGCATACAGAGATTGCGCAATCGCATATAACGCAGGAGCTACTTTAGGCTCCATGATGAGACAATGGTAATAACAAATGGCTAAAGAAAAAAAAGAATCAAATATCGATTTCGGTAAAATCGCTCTAATAGTCTTTGGGGTTATCTTTGGAGCATGGATACTGGGATATATACTTATTGTCATTTTCTTCAATGTAGGAAACATGATAGGCGGATCTCCGCTTAATCCTATGCTTGAGGTTTTCGCAAGCTGGAAGGCTCCGGTGCTTGGACTTATTGTCGGAGGCGCCGTATACCTTGCACTCTTTGGAAATACTCTTCTCAGAGGCGATCAGGGTCATCTTTTCAGAAAGAACAAGAATTCCGATGTTTCGGACTCCGTTCTTGAAAACAGCAGATTCATGACCGACAGAGAACGCGACTCAAACTTTGTTACCTTCGATTATGATGACATCGAAAAGCAAAAAGTTGATGGCGTTCCTCTCAGAGCGGTATTAAATAAGAAGGGCAAGCTTGAGGTCACTGTAATGAAGGGTGCGCACGCACTGGTAATCGGTTCCACCGGTTCCGGTAAAACAACAACCTTCATCAATCCAATGATTCAGCTGCTTGCCGCAAGCTCCTGCGGATCATCAATGATCATGACAGACCCTAAGGGCGAGCTTTTCGATCTGCATTCAGGCTTCCTAAAGGAAAGAGGCTACGAGGTTCTTCTTCTGAACCTTCGTGATACCTACGAATCATCTCGTTGGAATCCTCTTGACGGAATTTGGGATATGTACCAGGAATACAGTGCAGAGGGCAAGAATATTGTTCTGCACAAGGATCCTATTGCAAATTATCCGGATCTGAAGCTGATAGACGAGGCTCCGGCAGAGGGTGCAGTTTGGGCAGAATGGAAGGGCAGAGCGTACAGTGAGCTGCGCCGTTGCCAGGATGATGTATCCGTTGCAAAACAGAAAATATACGATGAAATGTACGAAGACCTGAACGACCTCGTTTCAGGTATTTGTCCTATTACTAATGATAAAGACCCACTTTGGGAAAAAGGTGCAAGATCTATCGTTCTTGCAGTTTGCCTTGCTATGCTCGAGGATTCAGATAATCCGGAGCTTGGCATGGAAAAGCTGAAATTCAATTTCTTTAACGTTTCAAAGATTTTATCTAACAGTTCAGATAATTATAAGCAGCTTAAGAATTACTTTGAAGGACGCAGCCAGCTTTCACAGGCCTACACTCTTTCAAGACAGGTACTTGCAGCGGCAGAACAGACAATGTCCTCCTACATGTCAATTACCTTTGATAAGTTGAGCATTTTCAACGATAACGGTATTTGCGGCTTAACATCTGCTACTGATATTCACGCTGAACAGTTTGCTTTTAAACCGACTGCACTGTTTATTAAAATCCCTGACGAAAAGGATACAAGACATGGTCTTGCCGCACTCTTTATCCTCAGTATTTATAAAGCCCTGATTAAGGTAGCATCCGCAAGAGAAGATCTTTCTCTTCCGAGAAATGTTTACTTTATTCTGGATGAGTTCGGTAATATGCCGAAGATTGAAAAGTTCGACAAGATGATCACAGTAGGTCGTTCCCGTAAGATTTGGTTCAACATGGTAGTACAGTCTTACTCCCAGCTGAACAATGTATACGGTGAAACCTGCGGCGACATCGTTAAGTCAAACTGCGCTATGAAGATGTTTATCGGATCCAACGACCTCGGAACCTGTAAAGAGTTCTCCGAGCTTTGCGGAAACAAGACCGTTAAGACAACTTCAACATCAAGCAATGTCGGATCCAAGGAAGGCGATGTCAGCATTTCAGCACAGATGCAGACAAGACCTCTTATCTATCCGTCAGAGCTTCAAAAGCTTAACAACAAGACTTCAACAGGTAACGCCATTATCGTAACCTTCGGTAATTACCCTCTGAAGACTAAATACACACCGTCATATGCATGTCCGCTCTACAAGCTCGGACGCATGGATATGACAGCAATGCGTTCAAATGTATTCCGCCCGGATGACGTCTTTTACGACGTTGAAGCAAGAAATAGGCTGATAGTAGGAGAATAATGAAAAAACTATTTGTGATTTGTTTCAGTTTAATAATGGTATTATCAAGCTTCGCAGTCTGCTTCGCGGATCAGGTTTTTTATATTGATCCGTCAACTGGGAATATTGTTAATACAGATGAAACAGCCGCTGATGCGATAAGCGGTGAGGTTACACTGACTAATAATTGCAGCTACGACAAGGGCACAAGACTTTATATTTATCCGACAGAAGCCCTTTCCGGAGCCTGCGTCAGATCTAACATCTATGACGGAATGGTGACAACCGATGAGGTCCAGATAAAGGTTGACAGCGGCGCAATGGTAAGTGTTTATTACCAGGGCGAGGCTCTGGCAGAGGATGCTATTGGCTCTATAACAGATATTGGCTCATATATAGTCAGAGACGAAAGCAGCGACAAGGAGCTTTTCAGATTCACTATTGTAAATGATATTACAAATGCTCTGAAGGCCTATATTGTTCCTGATATTTTCTATATTTCAAGTCTTTCATTTAATGGCGCAGAAATGGGCCAGGTTGGAAACCAGGTTAATCTCGAGCAGGACGGAGAATACAAGATTGTTTATGCGAACGACGCGATAAGCAGAAAGTATACTCTTGAGCTTACAATTGACCACACACCACCAGAGCTTATTATTCAGGGCGTAAATGAAAAGCTCAGAGCAAGCCGCACAGTACGCTTTGGCGAGCTCGAAGATAACTCAACTCTTGCAATCGTAAGAGATGGGGAAAATATCGTGCAGTCAAAGGAGCTTAAGACTGCAGGTAATTACGTTGTTACATATACAGATGAAGCCGGAAACGCAGTAACTTACGCATTTGAAATACTGTTTTTCCTTGATGCAGGCGGCTGGATTTATGTTGGCCTTATTGCTCTTGTAGTCGGGGCCGGAGTATTTTACTTCTTCTATTCAAGAAAGCATCTTCGCAGTTGCTAGTAATGGAGTGTAGTTTATGATAGGTGCACTAGTATTATCATCCATATTATTAATATTTGTTAACCAGATTCTGTTTGCTGTAGAGGCTCTGGAGTGCAAGGTAATTGATTTCATCTACAATCTCTTTGAGATATTTGCGGGAATTCAATACATGCAGTACGACGGTGAGCCGACGCTCTTCGTTGACGTCTTCTTCAAGAATCCGGTTATCACAACGGTTTACACAGGCATGGCACTCATAGGGTTTGCGATGTCTTTTGGCTTTGCAATTGTTGCTGTAGTAAGAAAGCTGTTTGACAGCACAGGCGAAAAGGTTAAGGCAACATATGGAATGATCATTACTAACCTCTTTAAGAGCACTATTCTTATCTTCCTTATGACCACAATTGTAAGTGCAACAATTCTGGCATCAAGTACACTGATGAGATCGATTGACAGCTTGTTTGATAATGCCGAAGAGCTTACTGACCCGTCAACTATTACATTCTCTGATGAAGACCGCGCTGTAATGATGCGCGTTGTCTCAAAAATCGGAAACTATACACTCAATGAATCTTCTAATAACAGATATAACATAAACTCTTGCTTCAACGATATCAGGGCTGATTTACAGACCCTTGAGAACGAGAGAGTATTTAACTATACATATGAGGGCGCGGAAAACACATGGCAATATGCCCTCCTGCAGATTTATCTGGCCTCAGATATAGACAAATCTGTTCCTCTGGATCAGTATAACCAGCAGCTGACAGAAGCAATTATGGATTGTGGCTATCAGATTCAGTATGAAGGAACCTTTGCCCCGCTTGATTCCTACACAAGACTTAATACAACCGATAAGAGCTCCGGCTCGCTTGGAAGAACGATTATGCTTGCGGGAAGTATGACTTCGGCAATTAATTCCAAATATAACAAGGACGGACATCTTACCGATGCTCTCAGAAGACCGTTCTACGTAGGCGATAAGAATTGTTATGACTGGGATGAGATGACTAATGTATTTAACATTACACTCTTCGGATGGGACCATTTGGTTATCCTGGTTGTAGGCTGGTTCGTAATGTGGGAACTCGCAAAGATTATGTTTAATGCGATTGCCAGAGTGTTCAATATCATTCTGCTTTATATTACCGCTCCGGGCTTCCTGGCAGTAATGCCACTGGATGACGGAGGCAAGTTTAAACAGTGGACGCTGGCGTTTATCATTCAAAGCTGCTCACTGCTCGGATCATTTATAGCCGTTAGGTTGATGGTAATGTTTATCCCGATTGTAATGGCAAGAAACTTCGTTGTTGTTCCGGATTCAACCTTCGGAAACTATGTTGCCAAGCTTTTGGTTCTTTGCGGAATCGTATTTACCTGTGGTAAGGCAAGCGGAATGATTAGCGGTATCCTCGCAGACCAGGCAGGCTATCAGTCAATTATGGCTGGTGACGTTGGATCAGGACTTGCTGAAAAAGGCAGATCCTTTGCGGGCAGCGCTCTGAAGGCCGGTGCTAAGGCAGGCTTTGCAGTTGGTGCCGGAGCAATCAACCTCGCTGCTGACCAAACAAAATACGGAAGAAAAGCAAATGAAAAATTTGAGAACTTCCAACAGTCTATAAAGGACAAGGGTGGATTCACCAAGGCCGCAAGATCTGGCTTCTCAACGAATCAGCAGGACCAGCAGCAAAAGGAAGAAGAGAGCAAGAAGCAAAATGATATCAAGAGTAGAAATCAGGATGACTTCCAAAACAAGATTCTTGAAAAGCTTGATAGCCTCGGCGGTGGCGGTGGAGATAAGGCAAAGATGCCTCCAAAGTAATAACAGAGAATTAAAACTAACAATTAATTATTCCTAGTAGTACAAATCGAGAAATTATGAGAATAATACCGGGCAATACAAAAGTAAAAATAGAAATCTTTAACAACTTTGACCTATGGGATCTGCTTGTGGCATGTCTCGCCGGAATAATGCTGGCGACGATTTTAGTCTCAACGCTTCCTATTAAAGGTTTCTTTGTTGTAATTCACTTAGTAATCAGTGTGGTTTTGATTGCCCGTATAGACAAAGAACCAAACTATCGCTATGTAATGCATGTTATCAGACACTTCGGTATCGGAAGATTCTTTGACAGAATGGATACTGACGAGAAGCTGAAGGATCTGTATGCACGTGGTGACAATGAGGTTGCTTTTGATCAGATCTTCACAGGTGAAAATGCAGAGGAGCCAAAGGATGAAACCGAAGAAATTCTTGAGGAGCCTCCTGTAGAAACAAAGAAAGAGCGCAGACAGAGATTAAGAGAAGAAAAGCGTCAGGCAAAGGCTGAATACAAGGCAGATACAAAGCTATTAAAGAGCAAGAAGCTCAGCAAGGAAGAAGAGGACGCAATTTGGATTAAGCGTGCACAGCAATCCGAAGCAAAGAAGAACAGAAAGAAAGAAGAAAAGGCAAAAGAAAAGAAAGCAAAAGAACAATGGGCAGAGATGGAGGATATTAATGCATTCTCCGGCATCGAAGATGGACTCATTGCATATTCAAATGGTCAATATTACGGCGCTGTAATCGAAGTTCCAAGCGTCGAGTTTAAGTTTTTTGGGCAGTTCAGAAGAAACAGATCTATTGAGGGATCTCTTGGCGCCGTACTTCGTATGTGCAAATCAGATCTTTGCACAAATATCGTAAAGGTTGAGCGTCCGGTTTCATATGAACACTATATTAAAAATGAAAGAGCAAAGCTTGAAGAGCTGAGAGCTTCCTACGAAAACGGATTTATCAAAGAGGAAGAGCTCAAGTCTCGTGTTGCAATTGTTTATGACAGAATTTACGCTCTTCAGAATTATAAAGATGATAACAAGATAGTAATACCATTTTACTATTTAGTAATATATGACACTACAAAGAAGGCTCTTAAGAACCTGATTCCGCAGGTAGTTGAGCAGCTTAAGATCGGTGAAATGGATGCTAAGTACATCTCCGATCCTAAGGAAATAGCTATGTTCCTCAAGTACACAAACGAGCTCGACTTTGACGAAAAGGATGTTGATTCCATCCGCAGCGAAGATCTCGTAAAGTGGGCTATGCCACAGACTGTAGAGTTTGTTGCAAGAAACACTTTAGTAAACGGAATGGCAACTCACAACTTCAGAGTTGTTGATTATCCTACACAGGTTGGCGACGCTTGGCTTGCAGGTCTTTTAACCTATCCTTCAACCAAGGTTGTAATAAAGCTTACTCCGATGGAAAGCGACAAGGCTATCAGATCTATTGATAAGTCCCTCGCAGAGCTCAGAGGAAAGCTTCACAGCGCAAGAACAGATTCCGAAGCCCTTGATACTCAGACTCACATTGAGACACTTCAGGTTTTACTTTCCACGCTCCAAAGTGAAAGCGAAACCCTGCTTGCAGTCAATGTATATATCACTGCTTACGATCCTGTATTTACTCAGGAAAATCCGAAGTTTGACGATCTTCAGAAGACAACCTACAGATACCGTGTTAACGGCATGAAGAAGACCGTAAGACGTGTTTGGAGAGAAGACGGCTTCAAGCTTAACAACAACGAATTTAACCAGGCAATGGCTTATATAGGCTCTCAGGTTTCCGGATACGATCCGTTCCTTGACGAGGGCAGAGGAATGCCGAGCAATACCATCGCAGCTTGCTTCCCATGGATTTATCCTCGCGTTATGGACGAGGACGGTGTTCAGCTTGGTAACTCCGGCTCAGTACCTATTTTCATGGATTTCTTCAAGAGAGATTCTGAAAGAGTTAACTCCAACATGGTTATTGTTGGTAAGTCGGGTTCCGGTAAGTCCTATGCGACAAAGTCCATTCTTACCAATCTTGCTGCTGATGACTCCAAGATATTTATCCTCGACCCTGAAGATGAATACTCCGAGCTCGCTAAGAACCTCAATGGTAAGTTCATCAATGTAGCAAACGCAAAGTATGGAAGACTGAACCCGTTCCATATCATCACCTCACTTGACGATGATGAGACAGGCGGTGGCGATACTGCCGCAAGCAGCTATGCAACACACCTGCAGTTCCTTGAAGAATTCTTCAAGCAGATTCTTCCGGACTGCGATAAGGACTCTTTGGAATACCTGAATTCTCTTGTTGACAGAGTATATGCTTCAAAGGGAATTAATCCGTATACCGAGTTGTCCAAGCTCAAGCCGACAGATTATCCGACCTTCGATGATCTTTATGATGAAATTCTCCGTGAATTCCAGCATACGGACAATGAGTATATCAAGACCATGCTCAGAACCCTCATGAACTATGTTTCCAAGTTCAGTGAAGGCGGACGCAACTCCATCATCTGGAATGGTCCATCAACAGTAACAACAGAAGAAAACTTCACAGTATTTAACTTCCAGAGCCTTCTTGCTAACCGCAATACAACAATTGCAAACGCTCAGATGCTGCTGGTTCTTAAGTACATTGATAACGAAATAATTAAGAACAGAGATTACAACGAAAAGTATGGCCTTAACAGAAAGGTTGTAGTTGTAATCGATGAAGCCCACGTATTTATTGATACAAAGTTCCCGGTTGCACTTGACTTCATGTTCCAGCTGGCAAAGCGTATCAGAAAATACAATGGTATGCAGATTGTAATTACACAGAACATCAAGGACTTCGTTGGTTCTGAGGAAATTGCAAGAAAGTCAACCGCTATCATCAATGCGTGCCAGTATTCATTCATCTTCTCACTTTCTCCAAACGACATGGAGGATCTGTGCAAGCTGTATGAAAAGGCAGGCGGCATTAACGAAAGCGAGCAGGAGCAGATTGTACAGGCCCAGAGAGGTAATGCATTTACTATCATGAGCCCGACAAGCAGAACCAATTTCAAGATTACGGTTCCTGCAGATGTTAAGCAGATGTTCAGTAAGTCGGACTACAAGAATCCGTACTTTACAGGAGAAGGCGGAGACGGCTACTGGGCTGAATACCTTGGAGATTCCGCTGAAAAGAGAAGAGCAAATCTTATCGCAAGAGGAATTGATCCGGATAAATTTGGCGAGGAAATCCCATTCGATGAAGAGGCTGATGAGCAGAGCTTCGTAGAGTTTAATGAGTTCTCTGCTGATGACATTATCGAGGAGCTCGAGGCTAAGGGCAATGACCTGAAGATCGAAAGAATCGATCCGTCATCATCTGTAAGCTTCGATGAGATTGACAGCGTCCAGCTTGCGGATATTGATCCAAAGAACAGTGATATCGCTGATCTTAAGGCCGAGCTTGCACCACAGGCTATGCTTGCGGCTCAGGGCCTTATCAAGGAATCTGTTGAATCCAGAAATAAGACTGAAGAGATCCTTGCAGGTCTTGTTGATAAGCTCAGCACCGCTAACATGATGGATGAAATCAAGCGTGCTGTTAAGGAAGAGCTTGAAAAGGAAATGGAAACACGTGGCGTTGGAGCAGTAGCTCCGGCCGCTGCTGCAGAGCCTGTTTCTGAGCCCGAAGATGATTTCGACCTTTCCGCATTTGGAATCGGACTTCCAAGCTCGGATGGCATCGAAACCGAAGAAGAGCAGGATGAAGATAATGAAGGCGGCTCAGTACTCGGCAGCATCTTCGACTTTGCCAATATGGCAGATGACAGTGAATTCGTTGATGCCGAAGAAGATTCCTTCGAGGACGATGATGAAGACGAGGGTGAAGATCACTTCGATATCATGTCCTTCCTCTCCAGCCAGGCTGAAGAAGCAGAGGCAGAAGAGAAGAATGCAGTTATTGACGACTTCATAAACGGAAGTGAAACAATACTTGAGGTAACATTAGAGCAGTTAATAGCTTATACACAAAAAAAGAAGTAGAAAAATGAAAAAGTTTTTAAAAGTTCTAACAAGTTCATTATTGGTAGCGGCTATGGTTCTCACGGGGCTCCCGGGACTGCCTGAGATAGACTTTGAAAATCTTTCAATAGATTTCAGCAATGTGTTCTCAGGTGTAACCGAGGTCTTCGCCGGTAAAAAGGGCGGTGAAACACATGATTCCACGGACAGGAAGCAGGTTTATAACGGTGAGGGCGTGGCAATTGGGGCCAACGCAGCAAGAGTCGTAAACAACAGAGATACCTATGTACTCGGTGTTTCCATGAACAACGGTGTTGCATCGGATGTCTGCAAATACGTTATTATCAGATATTACGCAAGCGAAGCTCACAAGCAGGCAGGTGTAGTATCAACACAGTATCTTGCCGTAAATGCCGGAAATGACTATGGTGAGGATATTACCAAGAGCTCAACATATGTTACAGGAAAGTATGCTTTCCTTGGAGCTAAGTCAACATCATTTTATCCGTTTATTACAAACAGCTCATATTCATCAGCTTATTTCAGCGGATCAACAAATCTCACATCCAGCATTGCTCTGGGTGGAACAAGCTATATTGTAAACGGACAAACTCTTTTAAAGAATTTCGATAAATATAACAACTGGGCTGCACTGGCAACAGGAGAGACTGTTTCGACAGATTATCCGGATGCTGTAGCAAAGAGCCAGTCATCTGCATTCCCTGCTGCAAATACTGAATACATCAGATTCAAGTTTGAATATGGATTCTATGAGCTGGTTAACCTCTCATTCTACTGCGAGGCTAATTCTGATAAGGCCGGAGCAATCTATTCCTTCGGAATCAGACAGTGGATCTTATACAAGCATGACGGCGAATACGATGAAAAAGGTAATTTCATCCCGGGATCAACAACCGCAACAAACTATGCATTTGTATCCAATGCTCTCGCATTAAGCTTTAACGGAACAAAGCTCTACGAAAGCGTAAGCTATAATCCTGATGATCCAAGCACCTATGATTATCCTGATACAATGAATATGCAGGGTGAGGGCGGATGTACATTTACATTCGAAAATGCGGAAAAATATGATGACTACGAGGATTATAATACAGGCTTTAATACAATCTACTTCTTCCAAAAGTGCAAGGGCACTGATGCTGAGAAGAAGGTTAGCTCTGATAATAAGACAATCCTGAATTTCTCAATTAATTTTGCCGACCTGTATGGCTCCGGAATTGATGCATATATTAACGCAAAGAATTTCAATGAGTGCATGTATGCAGAGATTGAGTATTATGACACAAGCAATGTACTGCAGGTGGTTTATCTGCCTGTTATTACAAATGCTTTGCTTGAGTATGCAATTCCTGTTGATGAGGATCCGTATGATTCCAATCCTCTTATTTCATCAGGCTCAGCTGCTAACAGACTCAACAGACTTGCGGCTGGAGAGTATATGTGCTTCGCACACGAAAGCGATAGCATTTATTTCTCTGTTGAATTCCCGAACTTCAGATCCCTTGAAGGTATAGAGATAAAGTATGATCCTCTTGAGGCTGATGACTATATCGTTATTGACAGCATTGATGTATACAACAATAACGGTGTTACTCAGTATCCTGTAAGGAACATGTATCATGACAACTCTGTTGATGGAAATTCCATCGACATGACTTTGAATAACTGCAGTGTTGTTTACAGGACTATATCCGATGACAGCGAAATCAGATTGGACGTTGAAAGCAACAAGTACTACTTCCAATTTGCTCCATCAGATTCCGAAGAGGTTTCTCCGACAACAAAGCTTTATAAGGATAAATATCTTGTAACCGTTACAACAATTAACCAGGAAGAGGCTGCTTGCTGGAATGACGTAAATATCGTTCTTGGATATAAGGACTTCCAGGGCAAGGAGCACGTTACAACCGAGACGAGCATGCTCGAGGCTTCAAAGGAGTTCTACGGCTACAATGATTGCACCAGATCAATCACAAAGACTACCCCTGACGGACAGGGCGGATCAACAACTACTACAACTACTGTTAATGATCCGAATGCAAGCTACTACTACGGAATGTCTGCAGGACAGTCCCTGCAATTCTTTATAGAGGTTTCCGGAGTTGAATCCTTCACATCTGTAACATTCTCATATGCAGATGAGAATGAATACGGTGACTTCTGGCAGCCAAAGCACCTTAAGATTGAAAAGGTGCAGGACGCATCCGTTGTCGGAAAGCTGCTTTGTGCAAAGCTTGATGCGACTATTTCTCTGCATACAACAGACAACAGCAAGCAGACAGCAACAATCACACAGATATTCGGAAGAAATATCAGTGGTTTAAAGACATATTACGATGCAGATATCGATACATCCCTTTCTAATGAAGGCAGCGATGTATATGACTTTGAAGAAGAAGATAGTCAGTTCACTCCGGGAACAGAGGATGAAAAGAAGGCTGAGGAAAAGGAAAAGTACAGATATGCTTTAAGCTCCGGCCTTGCCGCATCTGACCTTGGCCTTGGCGATGCACTCGTTAATTATCAGGTTCAGGTTACCGTAAGCGGTAACTCCAATGCTCTTCGTGATGATGACTGCGGATCTAATAACAAATTCTACTTCCAGCTATGCTTCGCATCCTTTGGTGCGGCGGCTACTAAGTCGGCATACGTACTTGCTAACCAGCAGCTGACAGCCGACGGCTTCAGAGCGGGCTACACAGAAACCTTTACGATTTCTATGAACGAGCAGGTTGGTGATGTAGTCGGAATTAATATTATTCCGGATGACATTTCCGCTGATTCTGCAATTGACGATAAGCTTTGCGTAACAGAGATTACTGTTGTAAAGCAAAATAAGAGCAATATCGACAGATGCTTCGTTATTAATGATGTCGGCTGGATTACTCAGGAATATGTTGATACGGCCGATGCATACACAAGAGAGCAGAGATCTGAATCCGAGCTCGTAAAGAAATATCCTGTTTCATACAGCAGCTATATGCTTGAGCTTGAGTTCGCAATGACATGGGGCAGCTATGACAGCTCAGACAGCGGCACCGTTGATACAAACGATTTGACCGTATTCAAGGGCAATCTGCTTGCAGATATGACCTACACAGTCAGCGGTGAAAATGCAAGACAGGGCATCCTCAGCAGTCAGCAGTGCGTACAGCTCATGGCTGATTACAGCGGACAAACTGCGATATCCGATGATGACCTTACATTCGTAAGTGATCCGTCGTATATGTTCAGAGCGGGACATACAAACAAGTTTGTAATTCCGATTAAGCAGGTTTCAAAGATTAATACGGTTAGATTCTCGGCATTTGCGAGTCCTGACTCCGAGGTGACCTACATACCGCTCCAGTCGATGACTATCAGTATCGTAACCTCTGCGGGCAGTCCGCGTATGGACGAGACAACAGGGGACTTCTACAGGAACTACAATACGGATCCGATTCTGTACTGCGATACATTCTCGCCGAACATTCAGAATTATAAGATCAATGCTAGTGCGAACAAGTCAGCCGGAACAATTGCAACTCAGTTCGTTCTGAAGAATGCGGCTGATATCAGCGGCCTTGCAGAAACGGATAAGATTCAGAGCGTTGTAACCAGACTCCCGGCTTCCGCAAACGATACATTAAATGTATACCTGTACCTGGGTGAAGGCACTCCGGGTCCAAAGGATGGAAACTACAGTATGGACATCTGGGTATACACCGGCATACTGAATTCCAAGACCACAAAGGCTGATCACCTCACAATGGGTAATGGCGGTTCGCTTAAGCAGGATACAGCAACAGACCTTAACGGCAAGACCGTTAACAGAGTTTACTCGATAGGTATCGACGCTTCCAACATGGAAAGCCTCAAGAACCTCAATGTAAGAGCGGCGTCACTGGTCGGAGACAGCAAGGCTTCTGATTACAAGGTTCAGTACGCTATTATTCAGCAGGTACGTGAAGGCGTAGTTGTTAATACATATAAGGTTAACTTTGCATCAGATTACTTCACATTGACTCCTTACGGATCATCAATGGGTGGTTCATCCTCGGCAAAGAAGCTTGGATCCAGCCAGCTTGTAACAATTCAGCTTGCTCCGGACACAGCAACCGCAGACCTTATCGCAGAAACCTATGATATCGGCGTTGCAATCAGATACAAGAGCAGCGTATCCGGCGAAAATGCAGAGCTTGTTTCGCCATATGTATACGCAAGCGATGCCGGAGTAACCAGCGTTCACGCAGGCTCGATACTCGAGTTCTACTTCAATGAGGCCTATGTATCCAAGATCGAGGGAATTACGATCATGTCCAACAACGGTCTTGAGGCATCTGTATCTGCGGCAACTATAAAGACCTTTGAGGAAACAGCAAGGGATAACGGCTATGACGGCCAGACTGCTATTTACAGTATCTACAGAAAGCTTGGTGAGGCCCAGGATATCAGTAAGGGCGCAGTAAGTATGGATGCTACCGGCACTGAGCTTACCGGAAACGATAAGAACGTCTCAACATTAAAGAGAGCAAACCTCAGCTTCGAGGTTATGTCAGATTCTGTTGCCGGCTCAATCGACAGCGGTGGCAAGGATCCAATCAGGGCAATCATCAATTACACAACCGTAAGTGATAAGGCTGCAAAGGTTGAGATTCCTGATATCAGACAGTACTCAGTCGACGGAACAAAGTTCGCATCAGGTAATACTGTAAACGTATCTCTGTTCCTCCAGGGTGCAAAGAGCCTTACATCAGTTGAAATCGAGCCTTACGATGATGATGAATCGTCACTCGCTTCACTCAATCTTGCAAGCGTAGGCTTCCAGCTTGATGACGTTGCTGATACTTCACAGAGAATAATGTGCTATGGCGATACCATCTACGAGGGCGAGCCGGTAGCAATTAACCTCTCAACAATTAAGGTTATGCTCGAAACCGAATACACTGTACAAGGTCTCGGAAAGAAAACTGATAAGATTACCAACGGTACAATCAACATTGTCGCTCAAGAGGATAGCGAGGTTATCATCAGACCGACAATCACAGATAGTAACCAGGGCTACACAGTCAGAATTTACAGACTTGTCAGCGGAACAAGAGTACTTATCGAGAAGTTTGCATCTAAGGATGCTGAATTCAAGATGCCGGCTGAAAACGGTACTACAGAAACTGTTGAATGGCTTATTGAAGTTTCTGCTTCTGAGCTTCCGACATCTGATACAGCGGCAGGCGCATCAGAGAAGAGCTCTGCAGTTAAGTCTTATGTCAAGATTACGGTTCCAAGCCTTGAGGAGGACGAATCCTTGAGCATGGAAAAGGACGACAAGACTAAAGAGTCAAGTGAAACAGAAAAAACTAATTAATAAATAATAGGGGCCGGAGCCTCCGGCCCCAATAAAAAAACAAGGTAATACTATGAAAAAAATTATTGCTGCAATTTTAATACTGGCCATGATACTTTCACTAACGGCTTGTGGCGCTGATACTATTGTCGGTGCCAAGCTCAGCTTCAGTGCAAAGGGCTATGGATCAAAAAAGCTGAAGATTACTGTGACAGATAAGTTCGAAGAGGCTTATACACTTGAGTATATCCTTTGCGAAGAGGATGCACAGTACTTCGAGGTTTCCTGTGTCAAGGAAGAAGAGCATACACATGTATATGAAATCAAACCTATTTCGCAGGGAAATCACACCTTTGCAGTAAAGTTCATGTCAGGGGAAGAGCTTCTTGGCATAGCATCATTAAATGTAATTGTTAACGAAAAGGGCAAGCTGAACTATTCAGACTTTGCGTTAAGCGACAACTCTGATGAATATTCAGATTTAAATGAGAATGCAAAGCTCAGTAATTCAGATGGCCCGACAAAGACTATTCAGCTCTCCGATCCAAATAGAAATTGGCAGGTGGGTCAGTTTAATGAAGCAATGATCGATGTTGACGGTCCTACCAGAAAGGCAGACGGTATAACAAGCTTCACCTTTACCGCTCTTGCCGAAGGCGACACCGTAGTATACCTTGATAACACAAGTGAAGGGCTTCAGATGGCTCTTAACTTTACATCTGTTAAGACCAGCACAGATCCTGCTCCGGCAGAATACAACCTGAAGTTCGTCGATTTCCTGACCACGGCTCTGGAAAACGGCAGACAGGATGAAAGCGTCTATGATTCATACAAGAAGGCTATGGACAAGACTAAGAATGCCGCAACAGGAACATACGATGCTATCATCATTCCTGACGATGCTGTTGTATACGAGGCATTCTACTACGACGATGAAGAGACCGGCAGTCAAACCGGCGAAGGCGGACAGACCGAAGGTGGCAAGACAGACGGCGGAAAGATAACAGAAGAGGATAATACTGACAGCTCCAAGCCGGCAATCCTTTCAGATATAACATTCTCCTACAAGGGAATACAGATGGACTATCAGACAAGTGCGATCTTCACCAAGGAATCATATATGGGTGATATCGCAGGTGATAACTCCAATACTGAGGCTCCGGCAATTAAAGAAACAAAGGATCTGAAGATTGGAAAGCATGATGTAAAGTACTACTATCTTGAAGCGGGCTGCGCAGTTGCTGTTTGGGAACAAAGCGGTGTTGCAAGCAGACTCACCTTTGTCGACGGCAATCACACAAGTGCAGAGTATCAGGAAACACTTAATATGCTTCTTTCTGCAGATGCAATTTAGCGTTATCAGGCAGCCGGCATGACCGGTTGCCTTGTTTATATATTACGAAAGAAATTGAAACATAAATTTAGAATAATAATCAGTTTAATATTGATAGCCTCTATGTGTTTTTCACTGGCGGCCTGCACGCCCAAGGAGCTTGAAAGCGAGTGGCAATACGACAAGGAGACTGCAGAGGCGTTGCTTTTGGAGTTTGAGCAGATTGCAGAAATCCCAAGGCAGACAGGCTCGTGTGATGCGATATCGGATTACATGGCTGGAAGACTCGAGGCACTTGGCTTTTATACAGAATGCGATGCCTATGGCAATCTGATAGCCGAAATCCCCGCAAGCGAGGGGCTTGAGAATAAGCCCTTAGTAATTCTTCAAAGCAACATGGACATGGTCTGTGCCCCGATTTATAGCCTCGGAACCGACCTTGCACTTGTTGATGCCGAGGGCAACTTCATTGAAAGCGAGGATGAGGGATACATAGACATGAGCTATGATCCTCTGACAGACGGCATAAACACTGTATATAACGATGGCATGCTGCGTGCTATAGACACAGCGCTTGGCGCAAAGAGCGGCATGGCAATGAGCATATTGCTTAAGTATTTGTCCGGCGAGGCAAAGCACGGACCTCTCAGAATAATACTTACGGTTGATGGCTTTGATTCATTTAGCGGTGCAAACGCTCTGGACGAAAAATATCTCGAGGGCGCATCATATTTGATAAATCTTAACGGCGGCAATTCAAATAATATTTACACATCGTCTGCCGGAGAAAAGACAATAGTCGTAATGAACGAGGCTCCAAAGGGTGAAACCGTTGATGCATCAAAGCTTGATATCTGCGTGGCCCTAAGAGTCAAGGGACTCATAGGCGGAAATGCCGCAGATAATCTTGCGGACGACAGGCTTAATGCCGGAGCAGTCCTTTTAGAGCTTGTTCAAAAGCTCACAGATGAAAATGTTAATTTCGGAGTATCCTCGCTTTACGGAGGCTCCGGAACAGATAATATTATCAGTGATGCGACCGCCATTCTGATGGTCGAGGAATCTAAGCTTGATGACATTTGGAATATTGTTTCCGAAGAGGCAGATAAGTATCGCAGCAGTTATGCGGAGACCGAACAGGGCTTTGAGCTGACCATGGTTGAGACAAATACTGTGGAGAGCGTGCTTTCAAAAAGCGAGCTTGAAAAAGCTTTAAGCTTTGCATCAAAAATTCAGCTTGGCGTTTTGGAAAACGGAGTTAAGCTGAACCTGGGAAGCCTGCTGCTTGCCCCGGGAAGAATAGCCTTCAGAATGCTTGCTCTTGGAAGCGAATCTGAGAGCTTCGAAGCAAAGGCCCTTGAGATAAAGAGCCTTGCAGATGAATATGAATACAGCGCAGAAATAACAAGCCGCGCAGATATATGGACGGGCAATGCAAAGAACAAGCTAAAGGAGCTTTGCATTGATAAGTACAAGGAGCTTGACGGCGGAAGCCTTAGCGAAGCCTTCTTTAGCACAGGGCTTGAGCCATCAGTGTTCGCAGGAAAGAGCGGCCTTGACATAGTATCAATCGGCCCTGATGTTTGGGACAGCGGAACAGTCGAAGAGTTCTGCAATTTAGAATCAGCAGTTAAAGTTTTAAATCTTTTGGAAAGCGTATTGCCGGAGATTAACTAGATGAAGAATACACTTAAGAGATTAATAATCAGTTTGACATTTGCACTTAGCATTGTGCTTTGCATGGTTTGCATTTCATATGCGGGCAAAAAGGATTCCCCGCCGCAGCAGACGGCTCCGGATTATTCAGGCTACGCCGCAAAAATTGGTGAAACCTATTACCTGTCGCTGCAGGAGGCTGTTAATGCCTGCCCTAATGCAACCTGGATAACTCTTAATAAAGATGTTACAGAGTCAATTGTTTTTTCTAACAACTGGGCTATCGGCGTAATTTTGAATGGACATACATGGACTGCCGGTTCAAATGGCTTCTGTGTTTATGCTGATAAGGGAAGCTTTGCGATAAACGGTAACGCAGACGGGTCTAAGCTTGTTGGCGGCACAGGATGGACATATCAGGGACATACCTATGGAGGCATTGGTATTTGCGTTAATGCGGATATGAGACTTGATGGTACCATTAAGCTTCAAGCAAACAGCTCATATCTTCCTGACTACGGTGCATACTTCGTTAACTGGGGCGGAACACTTCGTCTTATGAACAATTCTTATGGCTGTGAGGAGAAATATGCCGGCAGAGACTGCACAGGCTTCTTCTACTGCAACGGAGGCAATACTCAAATTTTACAGAACTCAAGATTCTGGAATTGCTCAAGCCGTGACGGATTTTTCTATCTGACTAATGGTGCTACTTTTACTATTTCCTGTGATCAAACTATCACGACTGACAGAGCCGGCGTTTACAACACTAACTGCCAGAAGGCCGGAATAATTCAAATTCAGGGCGATGGATGTACGGTAGGTCTTGCCGGAAACGGAATCATCAGCTCCTGCAAAACAGATGCCAACGGCGGAGCAGTAAGTGTTAACGGAAAAAATAATAATGTTAATATCGGCGCATCCTTTGACATTGTAAGTTGTACAGCCAGTGGTAGCGGCGGTGCGGCTTATTTGACCGGATCAAAAAACGCTTTAAACCTTGGTGACAGTGCCACAATCACATCCTGCACAGGTGTAAACGGCGGCGCAATTGCTGTATATAAAGGAAGCGGAGCTTATCTGTGGGGAACCGCAAAGATTTCATCCTGCAAAGCAACCGGCAACGGCGGAGCTATATACATTGAAGGTGATGCTTCAACTAAAACAACAACTGAAGCACATTTGGGTGGCAGCTTCACCCTTGATGGCTGCAGTGCATCAGGCACCGGAGGTGCAGTAGCTTGCTACTCCGGGCGTTTCCTGGTTTACGGAAATAATGTAATCAGCAACACCCGTGGAAAGACAGCTGACTGCATTTATTGTAAGGATTGTGATAATGTTTGGATTTATTCATCTGCAAGTCAGAACAGCAAAACCAAAGCATATACTATAACAACAAGTCCAACATTAAAGAACACCTCAGATAATTCCGGAACTGACTATTTCATTTATATGGAAAACTGCTCTAATGTTCTTTTCCAGTCAAAGGTCAATATCACAAATTCGAGCAGTAAGTATAACTCAAAGGCTCTCGGATTTAGAAACTGCACTATAAAGGTTCAGACACTTGCTGATGCTGATGCAAACAAAATAACAGTTAAGGGCTTTAACTCAACCGGCGGCAGCTGCGTTGATGTGATGGGAGGATCTACATTCAGTATCGAAAGTGGCGCAAGACTTGTCTTTGATGCCATGAAGAGCGTACATGCTCCGTTTTACGTAAGCAAAGACTCAAGCCTCAGCAATGCAGGCAATTTGACATTTAATTCATGCAGTGGCGGAAACTCCGGTGCAATCAATTCAGAGAGTAATCTGACTCTTGGCGGAAAGACAACATTTACAAATTGCTCTGTAACCGGAGATGCCCCGGGCGCAATTAGGTGCTCCGGAAATGTAAGTCTTTCAAACGCAACATTTACATCCTGCAGCGGCAAGTATGGTGCAGTATATGCAGCAGGAAACACCGTAACAGTGAAGAGCTCTTCATTTACCAGCTGCACGTCGCAAACTAATGGAGGCGCTATTAATGCGGGAAGTGCCGCAGTATCACTTACTGATGTAAACTTTACAAGCTGTAAAGCAACAGGTAATGGCGGCGCAGTATATGCAAAGAGTGTAACTTTAAGTGGCACCAGTTCGCTTAGTAAATGCGAAGCAGTTGACGGCGGCGCTGTTTACGCTGAATCACTTAGTATGGGTGACAGCACATCAATTCAGTCCTGCAAAGCAAGCGGAAACGGCGGCGGTGCATACTTGTCAAACTCCGGCGCAATGCATAAGGCTTCATGCATTTACACCTGCCAGGCTGCAAATGGCGGCGGTGTATATTTAAGCGCTGGTTCATTTACAATGGACGGCCAGTCATATATTAATCAGTGCAAGGCAACATCAAACGGCGGAGATATCTATGTCAGCGAAAAGGCAAGTCTTACGCTGAATGGAAGCTCCGGCAAGGATGCAAACGGAAAGGCTTTAAACGCTGCACATATCGATAATGGTATGGCAGGAGGAAACGGCGGATGCGTATATAATGCGGGCACATTTAATATGTCCGGATCATCGTATTTAAACGGTGCTGAAAGCAAGAAGACCGGCCATGGCAAGCAGGGTGGCGCGATTTATATTACAAGCAAGGGCAGCGCTACGACGGGCGGAAGCTCTTATATTCAGCAGTTTATTGCTGATAACGGTGCCGGAGTATATATCGAAAAGGGCGGCTCGCTGAGCATGTCAGGCAGCACCAAGATTACGGCTTGCAATGCCTTAGAACGTGGTGGTAATGGCGGCGGCGTATATAATCTCGGTACGCTCACTATTAATGTTTCAAAAGCAAGTGGCGATAATAAATACGGTGTAATAGGTTGCTCCGCAAAGAACGGCGGAGATATCTATAACGGCGGAACACTTGTATTCTCATCCGGTAATATTGATGATGGCTCTGCTACCTACGGAGGCGGACTTTATGCTGCAAACGGATCGACTGCAAGTCTTTCGGGCAGCGTGGTAATGCAGGGCTCAATGAAGGATCAGATCTTTGCAGAAAACGGCGGCGGCGTTGAGATTTCCGGAGGATTCATTCTCGGAAAGCTTCACGGTAATACCGGCAACAAGATTAATGTTACAGGCGGATGGTTCACAAGCTCTGAATATATCAGGGATTACGTAAAGAGCCCGTACAACGTTTCACCGAAGATTATTTCCGGAGTGCCAAATGCCAAGGCTCCGTATACGGTTTACCATGATAATCAGAAGGCTACTGTTACCTTCTATGCAAACTATGAAGGCCTTGGAAAAGGATCGATTTCAACAATCAAGGGTTATGAAATTGCTATTCCGACCTGCCCTGCAACAAGGGATTATTGGGAGACTCTAACTTGGAATACAGCAGCTGACGGAAGCGGAACCACTTATTATCCGAATCCGACCGGGACAAGTGCAAACTCCGGCAAGGCAGGCTATACCTTAAAGCCGACAGCTGATATGGATCTTTATGCGCAGTGGACAACAAAGTCCGACGCGCCGAGAACTATCACATTTGTTGACAGATCAAACGCAAATAAGAGCGTTACTCAGAATTACAATACTCAGGTTGTAACTGTTTACATGCCGAGCTTCACAAGGAGCTTGTACAAGCTTGACGGCGCAACGCTTGATGAGCAGGGCCTCGGAAAGATGATCGAGAACGGCTCCGGATTCGACTTTGGTAAGAAGACTCTGGATGTTACTGTATATGTTCAGTGGACAAGCAAGACTTCGGACGTTAACAGCACCGGAGAGACAAACAGAATTTACTATGTTGATTCGAACCTGATTGCAAAGGGCAGCACCGGAACAAAGACTGAAACTGAGAATGAAAAATTCCTCTATAGAACCAGCGACACCAAGGCTGTTGTAATCAACGCAGGCTTTACAAGCAAGGATTACAGCTTTGATTCCTGGTGCGACAGCGAAACCGGAAGCGGTAATTACTATGTTGCCGGAGACACTGTCGAATTCGGTGGCGGCGGTAAGACTATTTATCTGTATGCTGTTTGGAAGCAGAAGGCTGAGGTATCAAGCACCGCGACAAAGTACGGCGAGTACAATGGTGGTGGCGGCGGAATAATTTCCTACGACGATGAGACTAAGGACCAGGATAAGAAGCAGCCTGACTACAGAGGTGGCGGCACATATTACATTACATACAAGGACAACGTTGGTGATTACGATGACTTCGTATACGGCACCAATGACGATACAGCTGCTATCATTAAGTGCTTCTTCAGAAGAACGGCTTATACCTTTAACGGCTGGAGTAAGAATCCGAATGCAGAGCAGGGTGAATATAAGTATGGTGACACCATCAGCATAACTGACAATCCTACTCTTTATGCAACCTGGAGACTGACCGGTAATGTAAGTGATGATCCTGCTGAGGAAGAAAAGCGGAAGCAGGAGGATCCGGAGAACGATCCAACGAAGAAATACGAGGATGAGGATAACAGACCTTCATCAGAAGAGGATAAGGGTAACGAAGGCAGCGGAGGATCCGGCAGCGGCGAAGGCGGCAACGGCTCCGGTGGAAGCGGCAGCGGCGAAGGTGGAAGCGGAAGCGGAAGCGGCAGCGGCGGAAGCGGCTCTGGCGAAGGCGCAAGCGGCACCGAACAGAAGGAATTCTTAACTGACGACGAGGCTGATGAATACTACTATGATGCTGCTAAATGGGCTAAGGAGCAGGGCATCACAACAGGCGGCAGCGACGGAAGCTTCAATGCAAGCGCCGCATGCACAAGAGCCGAAATGATTACCTTCCTGTGGAGAAGCATGGGATCACCAATGCCAACAGTTGCTACACATACCTTTGGCGATATCAAGCCTGAGGACTACTTCTACAAGGCAGTTCTTTGGGGCTACCAGGAGGGCATTGTTAAGGGCACAAGCAAGAGCACATTCAGCCCGAACGATACTTGCACAAGAGCTCAGGGCCTCACCTTCCTCTACAGAACAGTTGGTGAACCGAGCGTTAATATAAACAGAATTTATCTGTTCACAGACGTTCCTCAAACCCAGTACTATGCACCGTCGGTTGCATGGGCTGTTGAGAACAACATCACGACAGGTACAAGCGCAACCTTGTTCAGCCCGGACGGCACCTGCTCACGCGGTGAAATTATCACCTTTATGTATAGAGCTTTAGGTATGTAAAAATGACTGACGAATTATTAGAAGAGAAGAAACGCGAAGAGCGTCGCAGAGCGTTTATTGCGCTCTACGTTGCAGAAATTATCAAGATGCGAGAGGCTTCCAAGCTCAAGGCCTGGAAGGCATCAGTCAACGCCTTCTTTGATAATGCAATCAGAAAGCCGGAAGAATCTCTGGCCAAAGGCTTTGAAAAGGCTTATATGCTTTACTCATCTGCGGTCTATTCACAGGAAAGACGAAACGAGTTCTTTAAGCTCGACGAGACCGATCCCGAAACCGCAGAGGTAAAGGAAAACATGCGCTCCGTTGGCTTAAAAGAAAGCAGCTTTGCAGTACTTGCATTTGCCGCAGTAGGCGAAAAGCTCGGCAAGCTGTTTGGCTTCTTCTCAAAGAAGCCGCTACCTCAGCCTCCTGAAGAGGAAGACGAAATCAACAGCATCAAGCTCGAGGCCGTTGTAAAGGCAAAGCAGGCTATCTTTGATTACAAAAACGAAAAGCCCGAAATATTCGCAAAGATACTCTACGGCGGACTGCGTATCGCCTGTGAGCATTTTGCGACCGAAAATGATTCGAAAGAGGCAGCGCAGTGGTCAATCCATGTCGAGGACATGCTTGAGCTCGTAAAGTCAAGTCCTGTTCTGCTAAAGGAATCGGGCCTTACAAAGGGCCAGCTTAGAATCGTTGAAGACATTGCGGGCAGAGGTCGCGCGCTTCGCGAGGGTCTTGTTTGCATTGAAAAGATGTCAAAGGAACACATGGATGGCGGAATAAACCACAGCGCAAGTGAGCATAGCAAAAATATCGCAAGCATACTCAAGATGCAGCTTTCTCTCGTAGATAGAGAAAATACGACAAGCGGCTGGGACGTTTTAGAAGAGGAACTCGAAAAGCCGGAAGAAAAACTTGAAATCACCAAGGAAGTGCCACAGGCAAAATAATAAATGACGGCAAAGCTTAAATCAGAAAGAATATGGGAAATAGATGCAGCGCGCGGGATTGGTATCCTGTGCGTTGTTGCCGTACACGCATTTCTTTACCTCAGTGATTTCAGCTCGGTCACAATCACCTGGAATCCCTTCTTTGCTTTTATTCAGCAGTATGCGGGCAGCTTCTTTGTGCTGCTGTCAGGCATGGCGGTTTACCTGGGATCAAAAAGCTTTAAACGTGGCGTAATCGTTTTTCTTTGCGGCTGCGTGCTGACGGCACTGACCCAGTGGCTTTACCTTAGCGGGCGCGAAGGCAAGGACGTGCTCATTCAGTGGGGCGTGCTGCACTTGATTGGCTTTTGCATGATGGTTTACCCGCTGATCAGAAAGCTCTCATGGAAAATCCTGATCCCCGCCGGAGTCATAATCATCATCATCGGCAACTTCGTCCTAAATGACGTGTACATCACAAGCCCGCTGTTCTTCCCGCTTGGGCTCAGACACTACGAGTTTTACGCCTGGGATTATTTCCCGATTATTCCGGAGATGGGATGGTTCCTGCTTGGAAACGGAATTTCAAGGATTATCTACAAAGACAAAAAATCACTTCTTCCGAATTGGAACACAGACAATCCTCTGATCAAATTCTTCTGCCTTTGCGGACGAAACTCGCTTCAGATCTACATGCTCCAAATGATACTCTTCTATCCTATTGCGAAGAAATTGTAATTAATAAATTAATTAAGCTTATATTTTGAATTATTAAACATACATAAAAATGACAAAAACAGTAGTGCTCCGTTTCCG
>DCHA01000035.1:36164-47806 GCA_002315535.1 Firmicutes bacterium UBA1764
CTCGCAGGGGAAGAAAGATTCGCTACGCGTATCTTTCTTGATTTAACAAAGGCAAGTAAGGATGGCTTAATATATACCTTTATAAAAAGATAAAATCTGACATAAGGGAAAGGCTGTCCCAAGGCGGCCGGGCTGGTGCTGGCCGTCAGTTTAGGCCAAAGCACCAGCTATAATCCGGCCAGACTTGGCTAGACAGCCCCCTTGCGGGCCCATAAGCCCGCAAGGAACTCAAGACTGGCTCGCACAGAAGCAAACCTCTCCCAGCGAGCCAAATAAAAAACAAAAAGGCTCGCACAGAAGCAAACCTCTCCCAGCGAGCCAAAATAAAATCAAAATGGCTCGCACAGAAGAAAAGTGCTCCCAGCGAGCCAGAATAAAAACAAAATGGCTCGCACAGAAGTAAACCTCTCCCAGCGAGCCAAAATAAAATTAAAATGGCTCGCAGAGAAGCAAAACTCTCCCAGCAAGCCAAATAAAAATCAAAATGGCTCGCACAGAAGCAAAACTCTCCCAGCGAGCCAAATATAATTTAAAATGGCTCGCACAGAAGAAAAGTGCTCCCAGCGAGCCAATATGACAATTGTGCAATTATTGACCCGGAAAAATGAAACATGAATGGCATAAAGCCTTGAATTCGTGTATAATAAAGTATCAAGGTAAAATAATAACGGCACGAACAAAAAGGTGTATTTATGGATATTAAACTTATTAACAGAGATACTCAGGGCGAGCTGCTTTTCATAGGAAAGCTTGACTCCCAGAGCGCTCCGGAGGCACAGAGAATCGTTGATTCTGTTGTTCCCAGATTCAAGACAATCATTCTCAATCTTTCCCAGCTTGAGTATTCCTCAAGTGCAGGTCTTAGATTGATTTTAAAGCTTCAGGTCGACATGAATAAAAAGGGCGGCGAGCTTTATGTAAGAGGTGCAAACAAAACTGTAATGGAGGTTTTTGAACTTACAGGTTCCGCATCTTTCTTGACGTTTATTAAATAAGAAATACCTGCCGGGCCTTAGGTCCGGCTTTTTGTTTTAATACCAAAAATGAAACTCACACTTGAAAGAGCATACTACAAGGATGCTCCGCTAAAAAAGAAAATATTAATTGTAGTCTTTTGCTCGGTGATATATTTTGTCATCAGGTATCTTTTTGACGCGCCACTTATTTCGCTGACACTCGGAAAGATTTCGCCTTCCAAGGCCTTAAACCCCATATTTGGCATTCTTTTCGGCTGGCCCGGTGTAATATCCGTATGCATAGGAACCTTCGCAAGATTGTGCCTGTTTCCGTCTGAGGTTATACTGCAGTACCTGCCGCAGGTAATCAGCTCCGGCATCATGTCGGCAGCGGCATACATCGTCTTTCATCAGATGAGCTCCGGCGAAAAGAAGATCTATATTCTTAACAACTATGTCCGTGTATTCAGGTACACCGCAGCGACCATTTCCGGCGCTATTGCGGGCGTAGCATTCACATTTCTTATCGACGTAATCAGCATTCCATCCAGCATCCTGTACGAGTTATACCTTGTTCCGGGAATGCTGCTCGATGCTATTGATATGGGCATGATACTCGGTATGCCTTTATTTATTCATTTGTCTCGCACGAACAAGCTCGTCAAGGATTCATTGGGACAAGCAAAGGGACTTTCTACGACTGAAAGAATTGTATTGATTTTCGGCGTAATGGAGATTGTAATATTCATCTTTGTTGTGTTCAAGGAATACTTCACATCCTTTACAGAAACCACATTTACATATCTGATCAGCTCGTATACCATTGCGGCAATCACAGATAACATTCTGCTCGTAATGATGCTCTTTATTATTTTCAGTTCGTACAATAAAGAAGCAATCCTGCGCGCCGCAGAAAAGTTTGGATTTTTCCTTCTTCTTGCCGGAGTTGTCTACGGCGTCAGAATCATAGTTAACGAAAGAATATTGATGCACTCTGTTATCGCATCAGTAAATATGATTGAAGGAATCACAATCATTCTAATTTGCGCGGTAGTAGTTTTCGGCTTAATGCTTGACAGGCACACAATTACCAAACAGTCAGTCCTGTTTTTTTCATTGGTTCTTTTGCTTGGACTTATTTGCGCCGCAGATTTGTCGGTAACAGCTTATAGTGTTATAACCAATGAACTGCCTTTGGCGGCCTTCTTTGATTTTATTAGTACGATATTATATGGTGCGTATTTGATAATAGCACTGGAATATGCTTTCGAGACAATAAATGTCTCAAATGAAAAACAGAGGCCCCCACGTCTCGTCTGGATGGTAACGGTAACTATTTTTACCGGAGCATACTTCCTTAATTCATGGTTGGATGTTTCGTGGATTTCAATTGTTTATCTGTGTAGCGCTATACTTGCTTTAGGCTGGTTTTCCTGGTACGTTAACAAACATTCTGATAACAAATATGAAACGATATCCCTTATTTCATTAATCGTGCTCAGTATGATTGTAAGCGTAATAGAGAGAAGTGTTGAAGGCCTGTATGTATATACTGCAGGCGGTCTTTGCGGTCTTTTCCTTTGCTTCGCCAATATTTATGTAAAAAGAAGCAACAGCCTGTCTGCGACTCAGGCTGACCTTGAGCTTGCATCATCAATACAGCTGAACATGCTTCCAACCAATTTCAATTTGCCGGAGCTTGACACCATCGACCTGTATGCTTCGATGCGCCCCGCAAAGGACGTCGGAGGAGACTTTTATGATTTCTACAGAATCAGCAGAAAGCACATCGCCTTCGTAGTTGCAGACGTGTCCGGTAAAGGCCCGTCCGGAGCGATGATGATGATGAGGGCAATCACCAGCATTAAAAACTTCGCAAGAGCAGGTCTTCCTGTCGACAGACTGATGGAGATGGCTTCGAATAATATAAACGATCATAACGATGAAATGCTGTTTGTTACTGCATGGATGGGTATTCTTAATCTTGAAACGGGCAAGCTCGTGTTCGTAAATGCAGGGCATACTCCTCCTGTGCTAAAGCATGCCGATGGCAGCGTAGAAGAAATATTTACAAAGCCTGATATGATTATGGGCTTTTTCCCTAATGCTAAGTACACAAAGCAGACAATGACACTGCAGCCCGGTGATAGCATTTATTTGTACACCGACGGAATAACAGAAGCATTCAGCGACGCAAACGAACAGTTCGGTGTTGAGCGACTTAAGAAGGTATTGTCTTTGGAATACGAAAGCTCCATGGAGCTTTGTAAAAAGGTTGTAAGCAGTGTTGATGAATTCGTTGGCGCTGCAACTCAGTTCGATGATATGACCATGCTTGCGATTAAATACAAGGGTCCGAATGATCATCTGACAGAGAATTATCTTTATGATAAGTTCGAGAGCTCTAATGACGTTTTAGATGAGGACACTACAGAACCTGTTTTTCGGGGACTTATCGCATTTGAAGAATCAAGAAATGATGAACCTATAGAAATAGAGCTTATTTAACCATAGTAAAGCAGACCATAATGAAAGTAGTTAATCCCAGATTTTACAGCTTGTCAAAAAAGACAAAATTATATCTTGTCCTTTTCTGTATAGGATCATATTTTATTTGTGACTATATTACGAATGGCGTTTTCTCATTGTACACAATGGGATATTTTCCTGTGGAGAAAGCTTTCGCGGTAGTATTCGGCATTCTGTTTGGATGGGTAGGCGTTGGCACAAGCTATATTGCGGCAGTGCTTTGTGATATTTTGGTTTACGTGACAAGCGGTGGTCTGTCTTTTGGCGGCCCGATAGTGATCAAGATAATGCTCTTATCTGTTGAGGATGCGCTGTTATCCATCTGCGCATTTTACATCTGGGGTCTTCTCAATAGACGCTATAACACCAGCGAAATAGACAGCTACAAAAAAGTTTACAAGTTTATCGCTGTGTCTGCCGGAGCAAGCATAATATCAGGACTTTACTATTTGGTAATATGTGCGTTTTATAATTATACCTTCAGTGAAGTATCATATATTTTCACAAGGTTTTTATCTGTGTTTGAGATGTCCGTAATGGCGGGCCTTCCGCTTATGGTTCTGGTTCCAAGACTTGGAAGCAGAGTGGTTATGAAGCGCAAGGGTAAGATTACATTACTTGAGACAGAAAAGATAGTCTTATTACTTTTCCCAATAGAAGTATTTATTTTCGCATTTTTCGTTCTCAGATATCTTATCAACAGCAGTACAATAGACACCCTTACTCTGTACAGCAGCTTTGAATCAATGCTGTGCGAAGAGTTTTTATTTATTGTTCTTGTCGTTTTGTTTTCGGCAAGCTCCGGACGCAACAGCAGTGCACTAAAGCTGGTTCAGAAAATCAGCTTTGTAATTATGAGTCTGTGTGTTGTTGGCGGAATAATACTTATTAAACGATTCGAGCTTCTATCTGTAAATATTGCAAGCTCCGTAAATGTTATTTTGTACGTTTGCGATCTTGCGGTATGCGCGATAATGGTTCTTGCGAATATATTGGATCAGCAAAAGCAAACTCAGCAGGGCGTACTCTTTTTCATGCTGGTATCGGTGCACTGTGTATCGCTTGCAGGCTATGCAGCCGGAACAATCAACCTCGGGCTTGGTGGGTCAGAGGAATTTGATGCTATGCTGCATCTGCTGATGAGCATAATGGATTTTGTTATGCTGAGTGTGATTATACGCTTCGATTTCAGCGTCCTTGGTATAGTAAAAAAACAGTACCGCAGAGCAAAGCTCTGTTTGAATATTGATTTTCTCCTCTATATTCTTTCCTGCTTTATCGAAGTAGCAGTGCCTGAATTAAGCTTTCTCTCATACTTAACATGGTGGACGGCATGCTTAATAATGACTGTAATTATTCTTAGGGAAGGGCGCACTGTCTTCATGAAGGCCGTGCTTTTAGGCCTGACACTGCTCGGAACCATCTTTGAATTGCTGAAGTTTTTAAATGTCAGCTTCCTTGTAGCGCCTATAGGGGATCTGTGCGGAATTATTATGGTCTTCGAGGGAATGTATGTCGGCAGAAGTAACAGCCTTTCCGAAACTGAAAAGGATCTTAGCTTTGCATCATCAGTTCAGCTGAGCATGCTGCCAAGGGACTTCGCACTTGAGAATTTCAGGAATCTGGATCTATATGCATCGATGCGCTCTGCGAAAGAGGTTGGCGGAGATTTCTATGATTTCTATAAGGTTAGTCCGAAGCATATCGTATTTGTAGTCGCTGACGTTTCCGGAAAGGGTACTCCGGGCGCAATGATGATGATGAGAGCGATTACAGCAATTAAGAACTTCGCAATGGCGGGCTTCCCCGTAGACAAGATAATGCAGATGGCGTCTGACAATATCAACGAGCACAACAATGCGATGCTCTTTGTTACCGCGTGGATGGGTCTGCTGAATGTCGAGACAGGTAAGCTTCGCTTTGTAAATGCAGGGCACAACCCACCTATTATCAGACATGCTGACCGGAGCACCGAAGAGCTTAAGACTACTCCGGATCCTGTTATGGGATTTTTCCCCGGCAATAAATATACCAAGCAAACTATTTTCTTAAAGCCCGGAGACACGCTCTTCCTGTACACAGATGGCGTCACCGAAGCTTTCAACGAGCATGATGAACAGTATGGTATGGCAAGGCTTCACATGGCCCTGGGTGCTGAATACGCTGATTCTAAAGAGCTTTGCCTTGGCGTAACATCAAGCGTAGACGGCTTTGTAGGCGAGGCCGATCAGTTTGACGATATGACCATGCTCGCAATTCAGTTTAAGTACAACAGAACTGAAGAGGCATGCGAGGAGGCCTCTGTGCTTAATGCCGCAAGCACAATTGCATTTGAAGAATATGACGGTGCGCTGTCAGGTTTGACCGAGGTACACAGCACAGAAGCTCCGATAGAGATTGAGATTATTAAGCCTGACTCATTTAATTTCGGAGAGGGCCAAAGCTTTGCAGAGATTATTGCGGGCGCTGAGGGAATCGATATCAGTGATGAGGAGGATGACGCTGCTGTTGATTTCGGAGCTGTACGCTTCGAGGAAATCAGCGAGCTGCCAAGTGATATTCACTTCGAGGAAATCGCTCTGGACGCTGATGAAATCGTGCTTGACGAAGAGACCGCAGAGCCTGCTCTAATCGAGCTTGATGAAGAAGTGGCCGCACCGCTTGAGATTGAATTAGATGAGAGCGGTTTCGCTCCGGCAGCAGAAAAGATCAGAAGAAAGCTCGCCGAAAACGTTGCCTTTGAAAAGCTTATTGAGTCTGTCGCAAGCAAGACCAAGGTAGCTGAAATTACATATGAGATTGATGACTTTGCGATGGCCGCAGGCGCCAGCCTTGACCAGCTCAGCGTCATAGACATTTGCTTCGACGAAGTATTCAGTAACGTTGCGAACTACGCGTACGATGGCGAGGCAGGACCTTGCAGAATAACATTAAAGAGACTGAAGGGCCCAAATGGAATCGCTTTGGTTATCTCAGACTCCGGCATCCCGTACAATCCGCTTACAAAGGCCGATCCGAGTATGGAAAGATCGCTTGAGGAAAGAACGCTCGGCGGCGTCGGAATCTTTATGGTTAAAAAATATATGGATGATGTTCGCTATGAATATAGCGATAATGAAAATCGTTTAACACTTGTTAAATTCTTTGAAGAGTAAAGGAGCAGCTTATGGGACTTTCTTTTAGAAAAAGCGTGCAGATACTTCCGGGCGTAAAGCTGAATATCAGCAAGAGCGGAATCGGTGTTTCTGTCGGTGTTACAGGCCTTCACGCAAGCATTAACAGCAAGGGGCAGATTCGCGGAACAGCGAGCATTCCGGGCACGGGCGTTCGCTACACAAAGAGCACAAAGCTCAGCAATCTGATTCCGGGCATGAAGGAAAAGGAAGAGGCTAAGAAGGCCGCTGAAAAGCAGGCTAAGGCAGAGGCCGCTGCGGCAAAGAAGGCGGAGGCAAAGGCCGCTAAGGATGCGGAGGCAAAGGCCGCAAAGGAAAAGACTGCCGGAGAAAAGCCAGCCGGTGAGGCAGAGCAGATCGAGGCTCCAAAGAAGCAGAAACCAAAGAAGAATGAGCTTGCTCAGGCAATCATAGATATTTACGCAATCGCAGATAAGAATATAGATTGGGTTTCTATCAAGAACGCCTCGATGAATCTCGGCTATGAAAACTGGGAGTATTTAAAGGAGCGCGCCCCGAAGGTGCTTGATGGAGATATCGATACCTATCTTGAGCTGATTAATGATCTTAATCCGTTTGCAGAGCTTATGGAGCTTGGCTCAAGCTTTGAGTGCGGAACAGACAGCCCGATGAAGATGGCTGTTGAGTGCACGGTAAATGCAGAGAAGGTTCTCGGAGAATCGAAGGATGATAAGGATCTGCTCGAGGACTATGTTGCGGGAATTGCAATCAAGAGCGCAAGAGATTTGTTTGCGATACTTCCGCTGTGGCAAATTGAAATTACCTGTGTGGACGGGGAAAAGACCGTTCTTAATGCAAAGTTTGTTCGCGACTCCTTCGAAGCCCTGAATTTCGAAAAGATCGACGCCTCCGACACCGTCAGAAAGCTTGGAGGGATAATTGCTGTTTGATAAACGGATGTGAAACGCGGCGAGGGATAAAATATAGCTGTAATAGTTAGTATTGATAATAATAAAGTTCAAGGAAGGTTTTAACCATGTTTGAAAAGATTATATTTCCGAAGTTTAAGGATGAATCACTTGAGATAGGTAGGAATCCTGTATACATGCAGCTTATGATGCAATGGGCAGATATCCCTATGAAGAATAAGGAAGAAAGAGAAGCTGCTCGTACTAAGGCTGACAATTTTAAAGCAGAATATGCAAGGGAATATAAAGAGACTATGAATCTTTATACTTCCGTTTGGCAGGATCTGATCGATACTATTGATAATGATCCTCAGATTATTGCATATAAAAATCTTAATCCGGGAAAAAGCACAGTAGAGTGTCTGACAGCTCTTCAGACCCATTTCGAAAAAGAAAACGCAGAGGGCTTGGCTAAACGCATTGGTAATATGAAGGCAATGTATGACGCTCTTCAGACAGTTATCGACGGTAAATACACCGAAAATCCAGGCGTCTTAAACGGCGAAGTGACGCTCATGAATGGTGTCGGCGAATTTATTTATTTCCTGAATTATACCAACGCTTTGGTTATAGATCAGACGGCATATAAGCACTACAAAAAGCCGGAAAAATCCCTCCTTGAAGAGGCATATCACTATAACGACCAGAATGAATATGCAAACATTCAAAAGAGTCCGGAGGCTCTGCTTGCCATTAGACTCGGTCAGATTGCAAAGACAATTGAAACCAAGGCTCATTTCCTTGAGAGCGTAGGCAAGCTGTTCCAGGAAGTAAACAGTAAGGACCTTTCTCTGGCTCAAAACAAGAGCTATGATAAATTCATCCGCGAGTATAATATCCAGACCGGTTATAACAAATATAACGAGCTGATGGAGCTTCGCGACGTAAATCAGAAAATAGTCGACCAGTGCAACGAATTAAAGCAAAAGTATCAGGATGGCAAGATTGATGAGCTTTACGCTGCCAATAAGGAAGCAATAGATAAAATCATCGAAGCCGAATCCAAGGATGAGATAGATCTGACAGTTGATATTGCAAAGAAAAAGGCCGAAGAAAAAGCCATTCAGTACGGCGAGGCCCTTGTTAACGGTCGCAAGATAGACCTTGAACAATATCAAAGAGAGTATGATCTTTATGAATCCCGTATAAAGCAAAATGAGGCTACTCAAGAGGACTTAGACGAAGCAATAAAGCTTGAAGCAGATCTTACAAACGAATATAACAATCTGCTTGCCGGAGCCGATGAAAAGAATAAGCAGATAACAGAAAAAAGAGCTCAGCTTGAAAAGCAGCAAAAGGAAGCTTATGAAAACGATTCCAAGAAGATTGCTGACGCAAAGGCTAAGCTTGATGAAATAACAAATGATCACAAGGCTATCGAGGTTGCAATCGCTGACATGCAGATTGATGCTGTTGTGCTTGAAGAATACCGTGATAATCAGAAGGATGCAGGTCTTGCAAGTGATACTCTGGACTTTATTACAACATGTGTTCCTGATAAAACAAGCGCAGCCCTTAAAGCAAAGATGTTCGACATGGCTTTAAGCGGACGCAAAATATCTTCTAGTGATTTTATGAAGGAAGGCCTTTCCGAAGAGGACAAGCAGATTATGTTTGGCGCATTCGGAATCGCAGATGGGCTCAAGGCATTACAGAATAGCAATCCTAAGCTGTACGGCTTTATTAATTCATTTGTCAAGAATGCTAAGCCTTACGATGCGATGATGGATTGTTATAAATCTGCCGTAGATAAAATTAACGAGTTTGCAAAGAGCAATCCGCGCTTTGTTACTGCAGAGCTCACTTTGGACAAGATGCGTGAGAAGTACGGAAACAACATGGCTGACAATAGCATGATTTCCAAAGCCGCTGCAGAGGTTCAGGGACTCATGGATAAGGCTGCTCCGGCATTTGACAAGAAGGCCTTTGATGAGCAGACCAAGGCCCTGCTTGATGCAAACATGAAGGCTGCCGAAGTCCTGAAGAACGAAAAGCTTGATCCTGCAAAGAAGCAGGTGGAAATGCTCAAGAATTCATTTGTCGAAGCCAAGGAGCCTGATGCAAGTCACATTAAGTCTCTTGATGATATCGAAAAAGCTATTCAGTATACCATCAAGCAGAATTTTAATGAGGATGAAATTCGCAAGGCCGCAAAGGATGATTTTATTAAGAATAATTTCAAGAAGTGCGTAGAGAAGTTCATTAATAACACCATCGAAGATAAGAGCATATCATACAAGATTGTTAACGAGATTAAATCTATTGACAGAAAGATCGAGGAAGTTTACAAGTTCGATAAAGAGCAGACTCAAAAGAAAGCCGAAGTTACCACTGAGCTTAGGAACGCTCTGGAAAACTTTAAGAATGATCGCGTAGGCTATTGCAAGAATATTTGCGATGAGGCAAAGATGTATTTTGACTCAATAGAAAAGGGCAGAAGCAAGGGCCACAGCAATTCAGACGAGTTCGAAAGAATGAAGACTGCCGTAGAAAACTTCTCCAAGCTCTATGAAAACGGAAAGCAGCCAAGCGAAGCTGAAATCAAGACAGGACTTACCGCTATTAAGAATGAGGCACAGAATTACTACGACGAAAAGCAAAAGGGTATTCACATCATTCCGTCAAAGATGAGAGCGGTTAGACTGGCAATGTCCCTCAAGCTTCAGAAGTTTGCAGATGATGCCGCAGCATCACTTGATAAGTACAGCCTTATTGCAAATTCTGTTTCTGCAAAGATCGAGGCATTCAACAAGTCTGTAAGCAGCAGAGAAGTCCTTCCTAATGAGGATGCTATGTCACACTTCGTAAGATGCTGCTGCGAGGCTCAGGGCTTAAAGCTTGACCCAAAGAAGAATCAGCTTGTAGAAGACAAGAAGTCTGTTCAAAAGCAGGAGAATATCCAGCTTGACAACACAGTAAAATCAGCAGTAAAATAGTTACATTATGAAGCAAAACGTTAATTATTCAAGTTCATCATCATGCAGCATGAGTTCCTCCTGGGAGCTCTGATTTGCGTGGCTTTGGATTTGGTTTAACAAAAGATTAACTCCGAGGCTGCAAAGCCCCGGAGTTTTGTTTTAAGGAGTTTACTATGAATCAGCGTGCTTACAATTTTGCGGCGGGTCCATCGACTATGCCGGAGGAAGTACTAAAGAAGGCCCAGGAGGATCTGCTTTGCTATCCCGGCGCCGGCTGTAGCGTAATGGAAATGTCCCACCGCAGCCCAGCCTACCAGGACATCATCGACAGAGCCGAGTCAAGCATCCGGCGCCTTATGTCCATCCCGGATCAGTACGCAGTACTCTTCCTGCAGGGCGGCGCGACAACACAGTTTTCCATGGTTCCGATGAACCTCACCCATCAAGGAGAAAAAACAGCATACATCGTTTCAGGAAACTTTGCCGGAAAAGCACAGCAAGAAGCCGCAAGGTGGGGCGATGCAGTAATAGTTGCTACGAGTAAAGAAGATAATTTTACTTACATTCCAAAGATCAAGGCAAGTGATATACCGCAAGATGCAAAGTACTTGCATATAACAGGAAACAATACGATCTTTGGAAGCACATTTAACAGCCTTCCCGATCACGGAAGTACGCCACTTGTTGCAGACTGGTCATCCGCAATTCTCGGAAAAGAAATAAACGTTACAGACTATGATCTGATCTACGCAGGTGCCCAGAAAAATATGGGGCCGGCCGGACTTACAGTTGTCATAGTTAAAAAAGATATTCTGCTAGACCCTGTCGACAGCGTGGTACCAATCATGCTGCAGTACAAACCGCACATCGATAACGGCTCAATGTATAACACCCCGCCATGCTGGTCAATATACATGGCCGGCCTCATATTTGACTGGGTAGAGCAGCAAGGCGGCGTCGCAGAAATGCAAAGACGCAACAGCCTCAAGGCAGAGATGCTTTATCAGACCATCGACGGCTCCGGCATATTTAAGAATCCGGTTGCAAAGGAAGACCGCTCGATTACGAATGTAGTGTTCACACTTCCAAGCCAAGAGCTGACTGATAAGTTTGTTGCACAGGCAAAGGAAGCAAACA
>DCHA01000019.1 GCA_002315535.1 Firmicutes bacterium UBA1764
AGCTAATTATGCCTGGTCCGAATTACGTAGAAATAAGTAACAGTAATGATAAATGGGATGCGCTCGCAGAGTTTATAGGTACTGACGCGGGGCATTTGTCGAATCCTTCATCAGCTGGGATGACCATTTTTGACAATGTCGGGAAAATGCTGAATGATAAAAATAGCATCGAACAAGCAATGAAAGATGGCGGGGTTTATATCCTTTCGGATGAGTACTCCGGCGCATACCATGTTACGATGGACGACACCGGAATGATCAAGTCCACAGAAGATCCTATTGGAATTTTGGGCATTGTGCCGGACCTTCCGGAAAAGCCGGAGCGTGCTGTAATTCAACCCGCAGAGAATCTCGATGAAACTCTCAACTCTATTTTGAATATAAACGACCTTAGGACCCTTCCCGGGGAGGAACGTGCTCTTGCCGAAATAGTAAAAGCTAAGTGTGATAAGCTGCCGCGCCTTTACGAAGGCCAGAAGCTTCCTAAGGGCTTTATTGGCGATGTGAAAATGGAAGATTTTCTTCCGCCGGAGCCAACCCCTCTCACAGCCGGTCAGCAGCGCTGGGATAAGTTCGTTAAATTTTTTAACGGAAAGGGTTCAAAGAAGGGTGTCGAATACAGGGCAACCGTTGCGGCAAGAGATAAAATCAAGCTTGATTTCTCTAAATGGCGCAATGAATACAATGTCGCATATGCTAAGCTCAGAGAGGATGCAAGAGAAGAAGCAAGGGAGCAGATTGAACTCAAAAACAAAAAGGAAGAGCTTAAGAACGAAAAAAAATATGTTCAGGCCGCAAGAGCAAAGCTTTCGAGTAGACCGGTAGCCGCATATATGGATTATCAAAAAAACGGTTTGACTGTTGAGAACATCTCCGGCTATGAATATATACTCGAAACAAATCTGAATAATATGCCCATCCCAAATGGAGAGATTTCAGATGATATGAAAAAAACTATCGCAGAATATTTGTTAATAAGTGATATTAACAATACTGCAAGAGCAAGACTTGGAAGCGCAGAATACGTAGGCCTGAGCGACGTTAATCTGTCAATTCAGACTATGAATAATCCAAACAGAAAAGCTGATGCGATAGAAGCCTTCATGAAGGGCGATCAGTTTAATGCTGTAATTGATGCTCTTGCAGGCGAGAAAAAGCTCAATCTGAAAAAGATTATCACAAGCTACAAGGATGCCAAGACTCTTGCACCGCTTATCAAAATTGAGAGCAGAGAAAAGCTTCTCATTGATCAGCTTGCCGAAGAGCCTGTTAATGCAAATACCGAGCAGCTGCTCGTTAAGCTTTGCATGGTAAATGAACTCAAAAGCGAATACAAGAAGACTCACGAGAATTCCCCTAATACTATTGAGGGTGAAATGAAAGAAGTGGCAACGCGTCTGAAAAAGCTTGAGATTGATTACAGGGAATCACACGAGCGCCTGAAAGAATTGTATACAAAAGGCGTGGAAAAGCTTCCGAATGTTAATTCACCGAGCGAGTTGATGAAGATGTTTAACAATGGTCGCCTGGATTCAAAAGTGGTCACAGAGCAGCTTGAATTGATGAACGCAAAAAAGAATGACAGAGTATATAATGAGATTCTTCAAAAATATCCGCAGATTAAGACGATAGTCAATGAGTACAAGGGATCAATGTTGCCAAAGGATTCTCTGGACAAACTCTTAAATGTAAAGAAGGCTCCGGCTCCGGAGGCTGAGCAGGTAAAAGAGCCGGAGGCTCCGCAACTTAAGGGCCCGCAGTAACAAATCAAAATCATGATAAAGACGCTGAAATTCAGCGTCTTTTTATTTTGCTTTTTTATCATATGCATTGATAGAAAGGAAGTAATAGCATGATACAAATAGAACATCTAAGTAAATGCTACGGCAGCCACAAGGCGGTTGATGATATTAGCTTCACCATTGAGGACGGCCATATTTACGGTTTTCTCGGGCCAAATGGCGCCGGAAAATCGACAACAATGAATATTATTACCGGATGTCTGTCAATGACCGAGGGCACTGTAAGTGTTTGCGGCCACGACATTTTTGACGACCCTATCGAGGCAAAAAAATGCATAGGTTATTTGCCAGAGATTCCACCACTCTATATTGATATGACTCCTATAGAGTATCTAAGCTTTGTCGCTCGCGCAAAGGGAGTTGCGAAGGACAAGATTGAAGAAGAAATCACCAGAGCAATTGAACGCTCCGGAATCGAAAACGTAAGCGACAGACTGATTAAAAACCTTTCAAAGGGATATAAGCAAAGAGTCGGAATCGCTCAGGCCATCATTGGCGAGCCCCAGCTTGTAATACTTGACGAGCCAACAGTTGGCCTCGACCCAAAACAAATTATTGAGATTAGAGATCTTATTAAAGAGCTTGGCGAGAAGCACACTGTTATTTTAAGCAGCCATATTCTCAGCGAGGTTCAGCAGGTTTGCGACAAGCTTATTATTATCAACGAAGGGAAGCTTGTTGCGAATGTAGATACAAAGGACGTTGACGGCGACCTTGAGGAATTCTTCCTTACGCTGACAGGCGAAGAGAGACCTGCACAGGCTCTGACCGAAACCGAAACGACCGAAATCGAATCAGCCGAAACAGAACCTGAAAACCCTGAAGACGCAGAACAGGAGGCAAGTGATGAAAGCAATTTATAATCGTGAACTTGATTCCTATTTCCACAGTGGGCTTGCATATATCTTCGGCGCATTCCTACTCGTGTTTGTTGGACTCGCAGCCCTGGTATATAACATCAACGGAGCAGTAGCAAATTTTGAATATGTACTCGCCGCAATATGCCTTGGCTTCGTAATTATCATTCCGCTTCTCACAATGAGAAGCATTACAGAAGAGCGCAGACAAAGGACAGACCAGCTTCTGTATTCCCTGCCTCTTAATATGTATGAAATAGTATGCGGCAAATACCTTGCACTTCTTACAGTGTTTGCTATGCCAATGGTAATAGTTGCTTGCTATCCGCTGATTTTCTCAAGATACGGCGACGTTTATCTTTTGTCCGCATATGGCTCAATGTTCGCATTCATTCTTCTTGGAGCAGCATGGCTTGCAGTAGGTCTGTTTATTTCTTCCGTAACTGACAAGCTTGCTGTGTCCGCCGGAGTTACCGCAGTAGTTATACTTGCGAATTACTACGCAAGCAGCCTTGGCGACACAATCGGGGGTTTTTTCGCCAAGGTTGTTTCTGCAATTTCGCTGTTTGAACATTTTTATGTGTTTGTAAACGGCATATTTGATATAAGCGCAGTCATCTACTTTGTAAGCGTTATTGCGCTCTTCTTATTCCTGACAGTTATGATGATGGAAAAAAGGAGGTATAGCTAATGAACAGAAAGAAAGCAGCTTCAGGCTTTAGCCTCGGGCTCATCGGAATCTTCCTTGCAATTGTAATCGTGCTGAATATTCTCTTTGGTCTTATCCCGGAGCATATTACTCAGCTTGATATAAGTGCATCAAGGCTTTACTCGGTTTCTTCCAATACTAAGTCCGTTATCTCCGCACTTGATGATGACGTAACAATTTATTGGATCACTCAGGCCGGAGAAGAAGATGATGTAATCGAAAAGCTTCTCGAAAAATACGATGCTCTTTCAAGCCATGTAACAGTTGAGAAAAAGGATCCGGATGTGTATCCGACCTTTGCGCAGCAATATACAGACGGCACAGTATATAACAATGATTTGATAGTAGAGTCCGGAGACATATACAGATATATTTCTCTTTCAGATATCTACGAAAGCGATAATACCGATTATTACACAGGTTCATATGATTACTATTTTGATGGCGAAGGGGAGATAACATCTGCAATCAATTATGTAACAAGCGATGAACACTCAAAGCTGTACAGACTAACAGGTCACGGCGAGCAGGCTCTTACAAGCAAGTTCAGCTCTGAAATTGAAAAGAACAATATTATTATTGAGGACCTTGCTCTTCCAAGCCTTGATGAGATTCCGTCAGACTGCGATGGAATAATCATTTACAGCCCGACAACAGATATTTCTGAGCCGGAGCTTGATATGCTTACTGCATATGTTTCCGGTGGCGGAAAGCTTCTTGTATTTGTTGGGCCACAGGAAACAGAAACACTCGACAATCTGCACCAGCTTCTTGAAAACTACGGAATAACAAGTGCAGAGGGCGTAATCATTGAAACCGATAGAAACTATTATGGCTTTGGTATGCCTTACGTTTTGTATCCTACTATTTTCGAAGATGATATCACGACTGAGATTATCGAAGAGGGCAGATACGTTATCGTTCCTCTTGCTGAGGGTCTTGTAAACTCCGGCGAAAATAATGGTGCGACGGTAACAAGCCTTATAGCAAGCAGTGATAATTCTGTTTGCAAGGCTGATGGATTTGCTCTTACCACTTATGACGTTGAAGAGCAGGACACTGTTTCGAGCTTTGATCTCGCATTAAAAATTGAAGACGGATCCGGTGAAATGATTTGGGTATCAAGCTCGTATATGCTTGATGATACTTATAATTCATATTCCTCCGGAGCAAATCTTGATTTCAGTATGAACTGTATTTCCGATATGCTTGGCGAATCCGAGAATATGGCAATCAGATCTAAATCTCTTAACTACGAATATTTGACAATCAGCGAATCAGCCGCAAGCTTCCTTAAGCTTGTCATGATAGTGCTTGTTCCTGTGGTCTTTGTCGCATTCGGCGTTGTTGAAATTATTCAAAGGAGGCGCCTGAGATGATGAAGAAAAAATCGATGATGATACTTCTTGTTATTCTGGCGGTACTTGTGGCACTATGCCTTATAGTAACGCTGTCTAATAAGCATGAAGAAAAAATAAAACAGACAAGCGGAGTTATTCTCAGCTTTGATACAGATGATGTAACAGAGCTTTCATGGACTGTCTCCGGCAACACATTCTCATTCGAAAAAGTGGATGGCGAGTGGGTTAAGACAGGTGACAGTGAATTCCCTGTTAATCAGGACAAGATAGAAAATCTGCTACTTGAGATTTCTGCGTACGAGGCGCGTTTTATTATCGAAGATGCAACTAATCTTGCAGACTATGGACTCAAGAATCCGGAGTGCAGCATCACTGTGATTACTGACAGCGAAAGCCACTGCCTGCTTCTTGGCGGATACAGCTCAATGGATGAGGAACGTTATTTCTCAGTTGGAGATGGTAACGCTTATCTTGCTGCTGTTGATGTTCTTGCTGACTTTGATGTTGATGACACAGATTTGATCAAGCTTGATTCGGTTCCGACAATGTCAGAAATTAAGAGCTTTACAATCAGCGGTGATAATACACTTGAACTGATCTATCTCGAGGATGCGGGCTATTGCTACAGCGACAAGTATACGTACTATATCAAGGACGGCTCCGGCTACAAGGCTGTTGGCACTGATGAAGCCGAAAGCCTGATTGATCAGATTAGATACGCAAGCCTTGATTCCTATGAGGCATACAGCCAGAGCTCTGACCTGTCAAAGTACGGTTTGGACAATCCGGATTTAAGTGTGGCAGTAAATTACCTTGATGGTGAAAGCAGAGACTGCACGTTTAATATTTCGATGAGCAATGTAAATGATACGGTGTATGCGAAGCTTGAGGATTCGCCAATCGTTTATAAGTTGGCCCTGGCAAGCTATGAGTCAATCAGAGATGCCGGCTATGACAGCCTTTGCAGCACACAGCTTGTGTATGTTGACTGGGATGATGTCGCAAGCATTGATGCTGTTGTTGACAGCAGAAGCTATAACATCGACCTTCAGGGTGATTTGGACGATGAGCTGAAGAGTGCTTTAGAGACCGCACTTGACGCGCTTGATCTTAATTCGTATACAAGCGCCGCTCCGGAGAAGGGCCTTGAGATTAGCGTTACTATCAACATGATTGATGGAGACAACCTGAAGCTCAAATTCTACAAGCACAACGCAGACGACTGCCTCGTGCTTGTCGACGGCACCTCAACCGGCTACGTATCCCGCAGCCTTGTTGTGAATTTAACCGAAGCAATCAACGCGATCATCTTAAATTAATCAAATATAAGTCTGTACAGACTTTTACTTATTAGCACTCTCACTTGACGAGTGCTAATTTTATGTTATAATGTAAGAGTAAATTAAAAAGGGGTAGAGTTTCACTCACAACAGAAAGGCAAAAGATTGAAAAACTTTTTTAGGGATTTAGGCTACAGCATAAAAACATTCTTCCAGGGTAGGTACGGCAGTGACATGCTTTCCTGGACACTCATCATTGCCGGCCTAATCATTTCAATGGGCTCCGGCTATGTCAAAGCAGAAGTCGTTTCAAAGATCTTAACAATAATGTCTTTCGCCATGATATGCTTTGCGTTGTACAGAACATACTCAAAGAATATCGAGGCAAGGCAAAAAGAGCTTGCTGCATTTAAGCACGCCTTCTCCGGCCCAATCAACAGTATAAAAATGATCAGCCTAAAGAAAAAGGACCCGGAGCATCTCTACGTTAAATGCCCAAATTGCAAAACAATCCTTCGCGTGCCAAAGGGTAAAGGCCGCATTATTATCACCTGTCCAAAGTGTCAGAATAAGGTGGAGTTAAAATCATAATGGTAGACAATCCTTATAAAGTCCTGGGCGTCTCTGAAGGCGCCACAGCGGACGAAATAAAAAAAGCATATAGGCAAAAGGCTAAGGAATGCCACCCGGACCTTCATCCAAACGATCCTCACGCGCAGGAAAAAATGAATGAGGTTAACGAGGCATATGATATGCTGACCAACCCTGAAAAGTACGCTGCAAGGCGTCCTCAAAACGGATACGGTCAGAGTGGATATGGCCAGAGCAGTCAAAGCCAGAGCTACTCAGGATCCTACGGATCATCCGGCTCATCAAGCCAGAGCAGCTCCGGATACTCCGGATCCTACGGAAACAGCGGCTCGTATCAATCCTACAGCAGCTACTCAGGCAATGGTGGATGGTCCACCAGCAGCTTTGATGCGGACGATCTGTTCAACTTTTTCTTTGGCGGCGGCAGCGCAAATGTCAACACCAAGCCACAGCGCCAGAGCGGTGACAGTGCTGAGATAACCTTCGTCGTTGATTGCATCAACGCAGGGCGCTATCAGGACGCACTTTCAAAGCTCGTGCGCATTCCGAGCACAAACAGAAATGCGAGATGGTTCTATCTAAGCGCGATGGCAAACTACGGCACGGGCAATACGATTCGCGCCAAGGAGCATATCCAGCGCGCGGTTGAGCTCGACCCAAACAATCAGGTTTACAAGACCTTATATAGACAGTACGCAAGCAGAGCAACCAGCGGCTACGGCAGCTATAGCTATGGAAACTCCGGCAGCTATGGCAGCTCCGGCCAAAATACCGGAGGCTACGGCCAGAGCAGTCAGAATCAAAACGGCTACGGCGGCTTCGGCTTCTTCGGCGGTCAGAGGAGACAAAGGAGTTTCCTCGGAACTATCGGGCGAGTAATTTTATTCCTGTTTATGCTCAGGATGGTCAGAGTGCTGCTTGCACTTATGATGTCCGGCGGTATGTATCAAATAATGAGGTAGTAAGATGAGCAAGGCAATTGGTATAGATCTTGGAACAACAAACAGCTGTGTATGCATAGTTGAGGGCGGCAAGCCTGTCATCATCCCAAACAGCAAGGGCAGCCGCACAACACCATCCGTTGTTGCAGTAACTGCAGACGGTGAAAGACTTGTCGGCGAAAGCGCAATGCGCCAGGCCGCAGTAAACAGCGACCGCACAGTTTTTTCTGTTAAGCGCCAGATGGGAACAGACTGGCATATAAATCTTGATGGGCGTGATTTTAACGCGCAGGAAATCAGTGCAATGATTTTGCGCAATCTGAAGGAAAGCGCAGAGAGCTATATTGGCGAGCAGGTTCGCGATGCAGTAATCACTGTTCCTGCTTACTTCAACGACATCCAGCGTCAGGCAACAAAGGATGCAGGACG
>DCHA01000076.1:0-3625 GCA_002315535.1 Firmicutes bacterium UBA1764
GGAATTGAAATCTTTGGCGCAAGCTCAATGCTTGCTGATGCAGAAGTAATTGCACTTGCAATGGACTTCTTTAGGAGCGTTGGTATTAAGAATTTAAAGCTTCATATTAACAGCATTGGTTGCCCGAATTGCAGAGCTGAATACAGAAATGCTCTTCAGGATTTCTTAAGACCAAATCTTGATAAGCTCTGTGAAACCTGTAAGGAGCGTTTCGATAAGAATCCAATGCGAATTCTTGATTGCAAATCTCCGGAATGCCAGAAGTATGTAGTTGGCGCTCCGATGATGCTGGATTATCTTTGCGATGACTGCAAAAAGGCCTTTGAGGATCTGAAAACTAACCTAGATGCGCTTGGCATTCCTTATGAGGTTGATCCGGGAATTGTAAGAGGTCTTGATTATTATACAAAGACTGCCTTTGAAATCATCAGCGAAGACCTTGGTGCTCAGAGCACCGTTTGCGGCGGCGGAAGATATGATAACCTGATTGAAGAGGTTGGCGGCCCTGCAACACCGGGCGTTGGATTCGGACTTGGTATTGAAAGATTACTTTTAATACTTGAGGCGAATGGAATTGAAATTCCTCAGCCAAAGAAGTGCGATGTATTTATCGCATCAATCGGTGATAAGGCAAAGGCTGAGGCTCTTAAGATTAGTAAGCAGCTTCGTGAAAACGGAGTAAGGGTTTTAACCGATGTTTGTGAAAGAGGTCTTAAGGCACAGTTTAAGTATGCTGACAGACTTAATGCAGATTACACAATTGTAATCGGTGATGACGAGATTGATAAAGGCGTTGTTAGCCTTCGTGATATGAATAATTCAACTCAGGAAGAAGTTGAAATAGCTAAGATTCTTGAAAGGATTAAATAGAGATGGACAAAATTTTCAAGAGAACTAATATGTGCGGAGAGCTCCGCAAGGAAGACATTGGTAAAGAAGTAGTTTTAAACGGATGGGTTCAGGTTAAGAGAAATCTTGGCGGACTTACCTTCGTTGATCTTAGAGATAAGACCGGTATTACCCAGATAGCCTTCGGCGATGACATTCAGGAGCTTGCCAATACACTCGGCAGAGAATACTGCATCGGTGTTAAGGGAATTGTTGTTGAAAGAGAATCAAAAAACGACAAGCTTCCTACAGGCTTTATTGAAGTTAAGGCTCATGATTTGGTTATCTATTCCGAAGCTGATACCCCACCGATTTACATTAAGGATGACGATAATGTAAGCGGTGATTTAAAGCTTAAGTACAGATATCTTGATCTCAGAAAGCCTATTATGCAGGACACACTTGCTTTCAGATCCAAGATGTACAACGTAATCAGAAATTTCTATTTTGAGAATGGTTTTACTGAAGTTGAAACTCCGGTTCTCGGAAAGCCGACTCCGGAGGGAGCAAGAGATTACCTCGTTCCTTCAAGAGTTAATCCGGGAAAGTTCTATGCACTTCCGCAGAGCCCGCAGATTTTCAAGCAGCTCCTCATGGTTAGCGGCACAGACAGATATATTCAGATTGCAAAGTGCTTCAGAGACGAAGACCTTCGTGCTGACAGACAGCCGGAGTTTACCCAGATCGATATGGAGCTTTCCTTTGTTGAGCAGGAAGACATTCTCAGTATTCAGGAACAGTTCCTAAAGACTCTCTTTAAGGAAATGCGTGGAATAGATATTCAGCTTCCACTTCCTAGACTTACCTGGGATGAAGCTATGAATAAATATGGATCAGATAAGCCTGACCTCAGATTCGGATTTGAGCTTCATGATCTTGCTGATGTTGTAAAAGATTCTGAATTTGGTGTATTTACAGATGCACTAAAGGATGGCGGCAAGGTAATGGGAATTGATATTACCGGAGCAAGTGCAAACTTCAGCCGTAAGGATATTGATAAGATGACAGAAGCCATCAAGAGCTTTGGTGCAAAGGGCCTTGTTTGGATCAGATACGAAGAAAATGAAATCAAATCTTCAGTAAGCAAATTCTTTGATCAGGACGCACTTAAGAAGATTGGTGAAGTCTTTGGCGCAAAGACAGGCGACCTTGTTCTTATTTGCTCCGGCAAAAAAGAAGTTGTTTGGGCATCCCTCGGATTCCTCAGACGTGACCTCGCCGGAAAGCTTGGTCTTCTTAATCCGGATGATTTTAAGCTTCTCTGGGTTGTTGACTTCCCAATGTTCGAATGGTCTGACGAAGAAAATCGCTACATGGCTATGCACCATCCGTTCACATCACCTAAGAAGGAACATATCCATTATCTTGAGACAGGTGAGCTTGATAAGATTTATGCTGATGCATATGACATTGTTATCAACGGATATGAAGCAGGTGGTGGATCAATTCGTATTCACGACAGAAAGCTTCAGAAGAAGATCTTTGAAGTTCTCCAGTTGACAGAAGAGGATATCAAGACAAGATTTGGTTTCTTCATTGAAGCCTTCTCCTATGGCGCACCTCCTCATGGCGGACTTGCTTATGGTATGGACAGACTCTGCATGTTGCTTCTCGGAACTGATGACATCAGACGTGTTATCGCATTCCCGAAGAACCAGAATGCTCAGTGCGTAATGAGCGATGCTCCAACTGTAGTAGATGAAAAGGATCTTAAGATTCTCAGTGTAAAAACAGATATAGCAGAATAATGAAAATCGGTATTATCGGCGGTAGCTTTGACCCAATACATTATGGACATTTGATTTTAGCAGAGCAGCTTATTAATGAGGCTGCTTTGGATAAGGTTATTTTTGTGCCAATGTTTAAATCACCAAATGTCAGTCATGAAATGAAGGCTAGTGGCACCGACCGATATAATCTGATAAAGCTTGCAATAAAGGATAATCAAAAGCTTGATGTTTCAGATATAGAACTTCAGGCCGGAGAGCTTTGCTTTATGGATGAAAATCTAAAGAAGCTCAGACTTCTTTATCCGGATGATGAATTACTGCTGATTACAGGTCAGGATACTTTCATGAGGATAGAGAAGTGGCATAATCATGAAGAGCTGCTTGCTTCAACCAAATTCTTGATAGGGAAAAGGCCGGGAGAAAGTACAAAGGAATTGTTCGGACTCTTTAAGGAGCTTTTCCAAAAATACGGAAGAGTTCAAATGGACTTCTTTGATATTCCGGAGATGGATATTTCATCGTACACGATTCAAAATAAAATCAGAGTCGGAAAATCTGTCAGGTATCTGCTTCCTGATGAATGCATAGAATATATAAAGGATCACAATCTTTATGATTCTCTTGTTCCAAGGCTAAAGGAATTTGTTAAGGAGCATGTAAAGCCTCACAGGTATGTTCATACAGAGGGCGTTGTTGAAACCGCCAGAAAGCTTGCCGTCAGATATGATGTTGATCCCGCAAAGGCTGAAATCGCCGCATGGTTTCATGACGCGTTCAGAAGCGCAGGAAATCTAGAGCACGGTCCTATTGCCGCAGAAAAGATTCAGGAGCTGTTTGGAGTAACTGATCAGGAAATAGTTGAGGCAATCAGAAATCATACAACCGGCCATCCGGGAATGTCAAAGCTTGATAAGGTCATCTACATTGCAGACAGTCTTGAGCCATCAAGAGATTTTCCTAAGGTTGATGAGCTTAGAAAGATAATGTATGTAGATCTTGATGAGTGT
>DCHA01000076.1:3694-9487 GCA_002315535.1 Firmicutes bacterium UBA1764
TTTTCCCCGATATCAGATCTTGCAATTGCAGAATTAAAGGAGAAATTAGGTAAAGAATGAACAACAGAGAAATCGCAATGTTTGTAGCAAAATGTCTGAGCGAAAAGAAGGCCCTGGATATTTCTATAATTGATATTGCTGAGCGAAGCGGCTTTGCCGATTTCTTCGTTTTGGCTAATGCTTCAAGTCTCAGACAAATGAACAGTCTTACAGATGATTTAGAAGATAAGCTGGCCGAGCAAGGGATACTTGTAAAGAATGTCGAAGGACGTGGAGAATCCGGATGGATACTTATGGATTACGGTGACGTAATTATTAATTTATTTACTGAGGAAGCACGCAATAAATATCAGATTGAAAAGATCTGGGGCGATTGCAATATTGAAGATTATAAAGAGGCATAATGATGAACGAGCAGTACGAATTTAGTAAAATTGAACCAAAATGGCAAAAGTATTGGGAAGATAATGATCTTTTCCATGTAACAGAGGATGAATCAAAGGAGAAATTCTATTGTCTTGAAATGTTCCCTTATCCAAGCGGCAAGCTTCATATGGGACATGTTCGTAATTATTCAATAGGTGATGTTCTTGCAAGATACAAGACTATGAATGGATTTAACGTTCTTCACCCAATAGGCTTTGACTCCTTTGGACTTCCTGCAGAAAACGCCGCAATTAAGAATCAGTCACATCCTGCAATTTGGACAAGCTCAAATATCGAGGAAATGGAAAAGCAGCTCAGACAGCTTGGATTCTCCTATGACTGGGACAGAGAGGCTTGTACATATAAAGAAGAGTATTACAAGTGGATGCAGTGGATTTTTATCCAGTTCTACAAAAAGGGTCTTGCATACAAAAAAGAAAATCCTGTTAACTGGTGCCCAAGCTGTGCAACTGTACTTGCTAATGAGCAGGTTGTTGACGGCTGCTGTGAGCGCTGCGGAACTCAGGTAACTAAGAAGAATCTTTCCCAGTGGTACTTTAAGATCACTGATTATGCAGACAGACTGCTTGATGATATTGATAAGCTCCCAGGCTGGCCTGATAAGGTTAAGACAATGCAGCGCAATTGGATTGGCAGATCCTACGGCTACGAATTGACCTTCAAGCTCAAGGACGGAGATCTTCCAATGACAGTTTTCACTACACGTGCAGATACTATCTTTGGAGTAAGCTTTATGGTTATTGCTCCGGAGCATCCTTATGTTGATCAGCTTATTACCGGACAAAAAGAAGAGGCTTTGTGCCGTGAATACATGGAAGCCGCAAAGCGCCAGTCTGATATTGAAAGATCTTCTACAACAAAGGAGAAGACTGGTGTATTCACAGGTCGCTATGTAATTAATCCTGTGAACGGAAAAGAAGTCCCAGTTTATCTTGCAGATTATGTACTCATGGGATATGGTACAGGACTTGTTATGGGTGTTCCTGCTCATGATCAAAGAGACTTTGATTTTGCTACAAAGTTTGGTCTTCCGATTGTTCCTGTTGTTGATGCAGGCAGCGGTGAGGATTTAAATAATCTGACCAAGGCTGTAGAGGCCGAAGGCGTTATGATTAACTCCGGAAAATATACCGGAATGAATAATAAGGAAGCTATCGATGCAATCGGAGGAGATTTTGAAAAGCAGGGCATAGGCAAGAAGACAAAGAACTTCAAGCTTCGTGACTGGCTCATTTCCCGTCAGCGTTATTGGGGTACTCCTATTCCAATGATTAGCTGTCCTGACTGTGGATGGGTTCCTGAAAAAGAAGAGAATCTTCCTGTTCTTCTTCCAACGGATGTTGAGTTTACAGGAAAGGGAGAATCTCCGATAGTAACATCAAAAACATTTGTAAATACCAAGTGCCCGGTTTGTGGAAAGGATGCAAAGCGTGAAGTAGATACGATGGATACATTCCTTGATTCATCTTGGTATTTCTTAAGATACACCGATGCAAGAAATGATAAAGCTTGCTTCGATCCGCAGAAGGCTAAGTACTGGATGTCCGTTGATCAGTACATTGGCGGCGTAGAGCACGCAATTCTGCATTTGCTTTATTCAAGATTCTTTACAAAGGTATTGTACGATCTTGGACTTGCAAGTGTTGAGGAACCATTTACAAATCTTCTTACTCAGGGAATGGTTCTTAAGGATGGCTCAAAGATGAGTAAGTCTGTCGGAAATGTTGTTTCTCCTGAAGAAATCATTTCCAAGTATGGTGCTGATACCGCAAGATTATTCATTCTCTTTGCGGCACCACCTGAAAGAGAGCTCGAATGGTCTGATACAGGTGTTGAGGGCTCCTTCAAATTCCTTAACCGTGTATACAGACTTATATATGAATTGGCTGAAGATACAAAGGGAATTCCTTGTGTATATAGGCTTGAAACAAAGGATGACAAACAGCTTGCTTACATTTTAAACAATACAGTTAAGCGTGTATCTGATGATATTAACAAGAGATTCAATTTCAATACTGCTATTTCAGCATTGATGGAGCTTGTTAATGAAATCTACAGATATAAAGAGCTTGAAGATGTTAACATGGGTCTTTTAAGAGACTCAGCTGAAAAGCTCGTGCTCATGCTTTCTCCGTTTGCTCCTCATGTTTGTGAAGAAATGTGGGAGGGCCTTGGCATGCAGGCTCCTGTATATAAGGCTCCGTGGCCGGAGTATGATGAAGCAGCCCTTGTAAAGGACAGCATTGAAATCGTTGTTCAGATTAACGGTAAGGTTAAGGGTAAGATGGATGTTCCAACCGGATTATCAAAGGATGATCTTCAGGCCCTTGTAATGGAATCTGAACAGACTGCTGAAATTGTCGGCGGTAAAGAAATTGTCAAGATTGTTGCTGTTCCGGGAAAGCTTGTCAACATTGTAGTTAAAGGATAAATATGACAACAAAAAATCGTAATAACAACAGACAAAAACAAAAGCTTAAGGTAATCCCGATTGGAGGTCTATACGAAATCGGCAAGAACATGACTCTTCTTCAGTATGGAGACGATATTCTTGTTATTGATTGCGGTATGTCATTTCCAAACAGCGAGATGCTTGGAATAGATGTAGTAATCCCTGATTTCAGCTATGTAGTTGAAAACTCGGAAAAGATTCGCGGCATAATTATTACTCATGCACATGAAGACCACATTGGCGGAATTCCTTATCTGCTGGAAAAGATAAATGCTCCTGTTTATGGATCAAGGCTTACTATCGGCTTCATTAAGAAAAAACTTGATGAAAGAAAGAATAAGAAGGCTAAGCTTCGTGAAATATATCCCGGAGAAAAAATGAGACTTGGTTGCTTCACCATTGAGGCAATTCATACAACACATTCAGTTGCTGATTCGTTTGCTTTTGCAATCGACACTCCGGTTGGAAAGGTAGTTCATACAGGAGATTTTAAGGTTGATTACACTCCTGTATATGGAGACCCTATTGATCTTCCGAGATTTGCAGAGCTTGGTACAGAGGGCGTTCAGCTTCTACTTTGCGACTCAACAAATGCATCCAGAAAGGGATTCACTCCATCTGAAAAGGTTGTAGGAGAGTCTCTCAGAAATATTTTCAGTACAATTGATGGGAGAATAATTATCGCAACATTCTCTTCAAATGTACACAGAGTTCAAAAGATAATTGATATTGCAGTTGAATGTGGACGTAAGGTTGCATTCTCCGGCAGATCAATTGAACAGATGGTTGCAATTGCTCAGGAGCTTGGCTATTTAAGCATACCTGCAAACACAGTTGTTAACTTAAAAAAGATCAGCAAGGTCCTTGATTCAGAGCTTGTTGTAATTACTACCGGATCTCAGGGCGAGCCGATGTCAGCCTTATACAGAATGGCGAGCGGTGAACACAGAGAAGTTAAAATCAGAAAAGGGGACACGGTTATTCTGTCATCCACTCCGGTTCCGGGCAATGAAAAGGATGTATCAAATGTTGTAAATTCATTGTTCGAGCTTGGTGCAAACGTTATTTATAACGATATTGCTGAAACCCATGTATCAGGACACGCCTGCAGCGAGGATTTAAAACTTCTTCACTCATTGCTCAGACCAAAATTCTTTATGCCGGTTCATGGTGAAGCAAGGCATCTTAAGGCTCATGAGGAATTAGCTCTTGAGCTTGGCATGGAAGAAAAGGATATAGTTATTGCTAAGAACGGCGATATTGTTGAACTGACAAAGGATAAAATCAAATTATCAGGTGAAAAGGTTCAGGCTGAAGCAATTATGGTCGATGGACTTGGGGTTGGCGATGTAGGAGCAGTTGTTCTGAATGAAAGAAAGAATCTTTCTGAAGCAGGCTGCGTTCTAGTTGCTGTTACACTCGACTCAGCTACAGGAGAAATACTTGCAGGTCCAAGCATCTCAACAAGAGGCCTTATCTTTGTAAAGGGTTATGGAGAGCTTCTTAAGGATGCTGAGGAATATATCGAAGAGGTATTGATTCAGGCTAATCCAAATATTTTGGATGATGATGAGGCTATTAAAAAGCTGATGCGCGATAAGCTTCGCAAATTTATATATGAACGTTATGAAAGAAGTCCAATGATAGTTTCAATTATCATGAAGATTTAATCGGGGGTACAGAATGCAAAAATATTCAGACAGAATAGAAAAGCTCAGAAAACTATTTCCTGAGAATAAAATTGACGCAATTTTCCTTTCAAAGCCGGAGGATGTTGCATATTTTACAGGTACAAAGGGTGATGATCTCTTTCTTTTCATTACAGAAAAGGACGCTTATCTGATTACAGATTTCAGATACAGAGAAATGGCTCAAAAGCTTGATTGGTTTACTTATTTTGAAACCGGTATCGAGTCAAAGATGATTGATGTAATTAAGGCTTCTGATTGCAAGCACCTTGGTGTTTGTAAGAATTCATTGTCGCTTGATACTTATCTTTCTTTCCTTGACGAACTTACTGGTAAGGAAATAATTCCGACAGGTGATTCCGAATACAGCCTTGTAAATGAGCTTCGTATTATTAAGGATGAAGAAGAAATAGAATATACTAAGATTGCTCAGGAAATTGGATGCCAGGCATTTGCACATATTATTAAGTACATTAAGCCCGGTATGACTGAAAGACAGGTTGCACTTGAGCTTGAATATTACATGCTTGGACATGGCGCAGATGGTCTTAGCTTTGATACTATATGCGTAAGCGGAGAGAAGTCTTCACTTCCTCATGGTGTTCCCGATGATAAGATTATTAATGCCGGAGAGTTCCTTACAATGGACTATGGCTGCACATATAAGGGTTATCACTCTGATATGACCAGAACTGTTGCAGTATCTAGCGCCAGCGATGAAATGAAGAATATCTATGATATAGTTCTTCGTGCTCAGCTGAATGCTTGCGATAAGGTCAAAGCAGGACTTACCGGTGATGTATGTCATCATTTTGCACTCGATATTATTGCTGATGCAGGATATGGTGAATACTTCGGCCACGGACTTGGACACGGCACAGGCCTTGAAATCCATGAAAGTCCAAGACTTTCACTTGTATACAAAAAACCGATTCCTGTAAATTCTATCGTTTCTATCGAGCCGGGAATTTATCTTCCGGGAAAGTTTGGAGTTAGAATAGAAGACTTGGCAGTAGTGAAAGAAAATGGTATAATTAACATTACGAGTGCTCCAAAAGAGTTAATAATTATTTAGTTTATATATAAGGAGAATTTTAAAATGACAGCAGGCGAATTCAGAAAAGGCATGACCTTCGTTCTTGATGGAGAACCACATGTAATCATTGATTTCCAGCACGTTAAGCCGGGTAAGGGTGCAGCTTTTGT
>DCHA01000076.1:9549-15395 GCA_002315535.1 Firmicutes bacterium UBA1764
TTCAACCCAAGTGATAAGTTTGATGCAGCTCATATCGAAACCAAGAAAATGCAGTATCTCTACAACGATGGAGAACTCTATTATTTCATGGATCCGGAAAGCTTCGATCAGGTTCCTCTTGGACAGGACCTCGTTGCTGATGCTATCAAGTTCATCAGAGAAAATGACGTTGTAACAGTAAAGTTCTATGAAGGAAGTGCATTCCTTGTAGAAGCTGAAAACTTTGTAAACCTTAAGGTTATCGAAACAGAGCCTGGTGTTAAGGGTAATACAGCAACTAACGTAACAAAGGCTGCTACAGTTGAAACAGGCGCAGTAGTTCAGGTTCCTATCTTCATCGAAGAGGGCGAGTTAATTCAGATTGATACCAGATCAGGCGAATACCTTGGTCGTGCAAAGGCTGAATAGTATTTTATAGCGCAAGTATTACTTGCGCTTATTTTCTTATATACCTGATTAATTAAATTATGGCTAAACACAAAAAGAAGAAAAAATTAACACGTTACTATCTGTTAATTCTTTTCCTTGTTTTCGGATTATGTCTTTGCGGTGCATTATTTGTGTATAGAGGATTAACAAATTACAATGATATTTGTGATCCGGATGACACTGAATACTATACCGTTACTGTTAATCCGGGAATGACCGGAAAACAGATTGCTGTTCTTCTGGAGGAAGAGGGCATTATTAAGAGCGCTGCAAAATTCAGCAAGAGAGCTCAGATTATCGGAGTATCTTCATTGTTCCAGGCAGGCGAATATCAGTTATCTCCTTCAATGAGCACTGATGAGCTGTATGAGGCACTTCAAAATGCAAGAAGAAAGACTGTTAGCTTCACTATTCCTGAGGGCTACTCTTTAAAGCTTACTGCAGAAAAGCTTGTAAGCGACGGGCTTATTTCATCTGTTGATGAGTTTTATTCTGCTCTTGAAGACGATTACGATTATTGGTTCATACCTGATGAACTATATGGAGACCCGACAGGAGTAATCAGCGCAAGAGGCAACAGACTTGAAGGATATCTTGCCCCAAATACATACGAGGTATTTGAGGGAGCCAATGCTCATGATATCATTGATAAGATGCTTTCCGGATTCAATAAAACCTTCACAGAAGATTTTAAGAAGAAGGCTGAATCAATGGGTTACAGTGTTCAAGAGATTGTAACTATTGCATCAATGATAGAAAATGAAACTCAGGTTTCACTTGAAAGAGAAAAGGTTGCAAGCGTTATTTATAATCGCCTAAATATAGGAATGAAGCTGCAGCTTGATGCATGCATTCAGTACTGTCTTGGCGAACATAAGGACAGGGTATTGTATTCTGATTTGGAAATCGATTCACCGTACAATACATATAAGGTTGATGGACTCCCTGCGGGACCTATTTGTTCCCCCAGAACAGAATCAATTGAAGCTGCTCTGTATCCGGCAGAGACAGATTATCTGTACTATGTATTAAAACCGGATAATTCAGGAGAGCATAATTTTGCAAAGACTGCAGATGAGTTCTCTAAATACAAACAGCAATATATTAATTCGCTGTAGAGTAGATTTGATCTTTTAAAATTTAAGAGTATTTAAATTATTAAGCAGGTCTACTATATTTGTAGGCCTGCTTTTATCTATATGGTTAATAAATTAAAAATAATTGAAGAGTCGCTGGCGAATACAATTGCTCCGGAAATATTATCCGTCTCCGGTGTTGGTTCTCTTGTCCAAACATCTTTTCCGAAGATGTTCACTAATAAAGAATATGTTAAGGGAATTCTTATTAGTGCTGAGGAAGAAACGGTTATTTTTGATATTTATATAAATGTTATTTTTGGTTCTAAGATTCCTCAAACTGCATTTGCAGTTCAGGAGGCTGTAAAAAAGATTGCAGAATCAAAATATAAAATTAGCAAAATCAAAGTCAATATTCATGTGCAAGGAATAGATTTTTAAAATGAAAAGAAGTGAAATCAGAGAATTATTAATGCAGGTGGTTTTCCAAATGGAGGGCCAAAATGATTTTTCGAAGTCTGTTATGGACAAGTTTTTAGAAGGCAAGATTTCTGAAACAGATGAGCAGATGGATTATGCTCATAAACTGATGGTTGCCTTTATTGCTAACAAGGAAGAAATCGATAGTATGATTGAGACCGCTTCATATAAGTGGCACGTTAATCGTATGGCTAAGGTTGATTTGGCTGTATTAAGAATTGCCGTTACGGAAATCAAATTCTTGAAGGGTTGCGATGTTCCTGAGCAGGTTGCCATTAATGAGGCTGTTAATCTTGCAAAAAAATATGGTTCGGAAGAGTCCGGCAAATTTGTTAACGGTATTCTTGGAAGGCTTGCAAAATAGTGGCATATCTTGCTTTTGATACAAGTAATTATACGAGCTCTGTCTCGCTTGCCGAAAACGGCAAGATTCTGTCTGATAAACGTATTCTTCTTACTGTAAAAAAGGATACAGTTGGACTCAGACAATCCGAAGCCTTGTATCAGCATTGGGAGAATATGCCGAAGCTGATAGCAGAGACCTTTGATTATATTAATCAAAATAGTATTTCTGTTGAAGGGATTGTTGTTTCGTCAAGACCTCGCCCTTTAGAAGGCTCTTATATGCCGGTTTTCAATGCGGGCGTTTGCATAGCAAAAATACTAGGGGCATCACTTAATGTGCCTGTTATTTTCAGATCGCATCAGGAAGGACATATTCTCTCCGCCGCATATTCTAATCAGGTGGATTTTTCGAAGCCTCTTGTATGTGCTCATTTATCAGGCGGGACTCTTGAGCTTGTTACAATTGATTGCGGCATGATCAAAATAATTGGCGGCACAAAGGATATTTCCTACGGACAATTAATTGACAGACTTGGCGTTGCATTGGGCTTTGATTTCCCTGCAGGCAAATATATTGACAAGCTTGCGATGAGCTTTGATCATGAAAACTTCAAAGTGGACTTTAAACCTATATTTACACAGGGTTGTGAGCTGAATATTTCAGGACTTGAAACTCAGCTAAAAAAAGCGCTGGATAATAACGAGCTTTCAATTGAAGAGCTTTCATATTGCATAATGAAGCTGATTTCTGACAGCTTTATAAAAATCATTTCCAATACGGGAATTAAACAGGTCCTGGTAAGTGGGGGAGTTGCGTCAAGCTCTTTCCTCAGAAAGTACTGCGAGAAAGAGGGTTATATATTTGGATTGCCCGAGCTTTGCAGTGACAATGCGTGCGGATTAGCATTATCGGAGGGTAAATTACCTTGGTTAAACCAGTAAGCGTTTCTCAGCTGAATGGCTATGTAAAAAGAATATTGGCAACTGATCCGATACTTAGTAATGTTTCGGTTGTTGGCGAGCTTACAAATTTGACAAGGCATTCCTCAGGTCATTGGTACTTTTCACTTAAGGATGAAACATCAACTATCAGATGCTTTCTACCAAGAGATAGAGTATTAAAGCTTCGTTTCGAGTTAGAAGAAGGCATGAAGATAATTGCATACGGGGCTGTTTCAGTTTATGAACGCGGTGGATCCTACTCTCTTAATATAAGAGATCTTGATGTTGAGGGCGAAGGCGATTTAAAAAAGGCTTTTGATCTGCTTATGAAAAAGCTTTCCGCTGAAGGTTTATTTGATGAATCGAGAAAGAAGCCGCTTCCTTATTTCCCAAAGCGTATTGGTGTTGTTACATCGCCTACAGGTGCGGCTATCAGAGACATAATAACGACTGTAAAGAGACGGAATCCCTTGATTGATATTCTGCTGTATCCTTGCCTTGTTCAAGGTCCTGATGCTGCACAAAGCATTGCAGACGGTATCAGCTTTTTAAACAAGAATAATCCGGAGCTTGAGCTGTTAATCGTAGGACGAGGCGGTGGCAGTGCAGAGGATCTTTGGTGCTTTAATGAGGAACTTGTTGCCAGAGCAATTGCCGCTTCGGCAATACCAATTATTTCAGCTGTAGGTCATGAGGTAGATTATCTTATCAGTGACTATGCTGCAGATTGCAGGGCGGCAACACCAACCGCAGCGGCTGAGATTGCGACACCTAATATTGCAAACTTTATAGATACAATTAATACAAATTGTCCTGAAAGACTTTTCGAAGTATTAGTTAACAGATACGAATACGAGCAGGCAAAAATTGACCATCTTAGCGAAATGTGCACAGCCGCAATAGACTCGGTATTTATGGACGCGTCACACAGGCTGTCAATGATAAAGCTTGATCTTGATACATTAAATCCTTTCCTTCAAATTGAACGAGGTTACGCAATTGCAAGATCCAAGGATAAATGGATTCAGTCAATAGATGACATTAATATAAATGACAATTTTGCTTTGACATTAAAAGACGGAACTTTGAATTGTGTTGTTAAAGGAAAGGAATAGTATGGCAACCAAGAAAACTATGAGTTTTGAAGATGCAGTCCAGAAGCTTGAAGCTGCAAGTCAGCAACTGAAATCCGGCAAGCTTAGTTTGGAAGAAAGCTCAAAGCTTTATGAAGAAAGTATAAAATACTACGAGCTTGCGAACTGCATTCTAAAAGAAGCAAAACAAAAGATTGAAATCTATCGCCCTGAAACGGGAAAAACGGAGGATTTTGAAGACTGATGTTCGGAGAGGCATATAAAAGCTTAAAAGAAATTGTCGACGATCACATTTTAGATTTTATTCCTGATGTAGATCCTAAAAGCAGCATTTTATATGATGCTATGAAGTATTCATTAATTGCAGGTGGCAAAAGAATCAGACCAGTTCTGCTTTTGGCGTTTTTCCAAATTGCATCCAAGCATTCAATGGAGTTAAGCTTTGCAATTCCGTTTGCAGAAGCAGTTGAGTATATTCAAACTTATTCACTGATACATGATGATCTTCCTGCAATGGATAATGATGATTACAGAAGAGGGATGTTGACAAATCATAAGGTCTTTGGTGAGGATATTGCAATTCTTGCCGGAGATGCACTGCTTTCTTCCGCTCATGAAATCATGTATAAGGATATGCTTCTTTATATTGATAATAATGATTATCTAAAACGCAAGGTTAAAGCCGCAAGCACAATTGCAAAGGGTACCGGAGTCAGAGGAATGGTTCAGGGACAAATTGCAGATGTGGAAAATGAGGGCAAGCCTTGTTCTGCCGAAATGCTCGATTTTATTGATTCGAATAAAACTGCTGCATTTATAGAAGCCTCTGTAATGGCAGGCTGCTACCTTGGCGGCGCAAGCAGTGAGCTTAAAGAGGATGCCAGATGCTATGGTGAATATCTTGGCCACGCATTTCAGGTTGTTGATGACATAATGGATGTTATCAGCACAAAAGAAGAACGCGGCAAAGATGTCGGCGGAGATGCTGAGCTTGGCAAGTCTACTTATCCTGCTGTATACGGCCTTGAAGAATCAAAGGCTATTGCTTTCGAGCTGTTAAGTAAGGCGAGAAAAGTGATTAATAAGTACGAGAATAACGAAGTGCCTATTAGCATAATAAATTATTTAGAAGGACAAATTAGGTAATGTTTCTTGATCAGAAATATGACAATTATATAGATTTAGTAAAAAAACTTTCATACAGCGATCTTGAATTATTTGCTGTAGAAATCAGAGAGTTTTTAATCGATAAGGTTTCTAAGACCGGTGGCCATCTTGCATCTAATTTAGGTGCAGTTGAGCTTACGCTTGCTCTGCACAAGGTCTTTAATACGCCAACCGATAAGATTGTTTTTGATGTTGGACATCAAAGCTATGTACATAAGATTTTGACCGGTAGAAAGGAAGCCTTTGACTCTCTTCGTCAGATTGACGGCTTATCGGGCTTCCCAAAAAGATCTGAGTCTGAGCATGATGCTTT